>SLSM01000422.1 GCA_007130445.1 Trueperaceae bacterium
CCGGCTGGGCCCGCGCGCGCTCGAGCATCGCCACGGGACCGCGCTCGACCAGGTCTCCGAAGTCGATCACGATCGGGTCGGTCAGGGGGGCGAGGCTGTTCGGAAGCGCCGCCACGGCTCCCGTGAGGGCGGCCGCCGCCGGAGGTGGGAGCGCGTTCGGGTCGATGGCCCGCAGCGCCTGGGTCAGCGTGCCGATGTCTGCGATCACGCGGTCGGTGATGGGCGCGAACGACAGCCCGTCGAGGCCTCGCGTGGCGGTCTCGAGCGACGCTCGGACTCGGGCGAGCGGCTCGGTCACCGCGCCGTCGCCCACGACGCCGATCACGCGCTCGACGGCGTCTTCGAGCGGCTCCGTCACGCCCGTCGGATCGAAGGTGCCGACGGCCTCACGGAGTGCCGCGACCGCGCCTTCGAGCGCCGTCAGAATCGGGTCCAGGGCCGCATCGACCCGCGCGATCACCTCGTCGCGGACGCTGTCGATGGCCCGCTCGAGTCGGACTCTCGCCTCCTCGACGTCGATGCTGTCGACCCGCCCCGCCACGGCGTCGCACGCGCCGCGCACGGCGAGCGCGAGGGCGGTGACGGCGTCGTCGAGCCCCTCGGCGACCTCACGCGCGCGCTGCGCGGCGTCCTGCAGGGGTTCCACCAGCGCGGACACGTCGACGGCCGCGGCCACGGCCTCGAGCCACTCTCCGATGCCGGCCAGCCAACGCTCCAACTCGGCGACGCCCGGTGCCGCGACGGCGGCGGGCAGGAGTGCGAGTGGTGAGCCTCCCGCGCCGAGCATGCCGATCGCGTGTGCCACGGTCTCTTCGAGATCGTCGGGCGCCGCACGAACGCGTCGCGCGGCTTCGCTCGAGCCCGCCAGCGGTCCCGCCAGCAGCGTCGACCGAAGGGGCTCGTACTGGTCCAAGAGCCGGTCGATGTCGGCCGCTGCCGCGCCGGCCGCGTCTGCGTCCGCTGCCGAGGCAGCGTCGGCCATGGCGCTCAGCGCCGCATGCAGCTCGCGCGCGATCGCGTCGAGGTCGCCCGTCGGAATCTCTGCGGCACGGGCCGCCAGGTCGGCCGCGACGTCGGCGATCGCGCCATCGGCCATGTCGCTCAGGTAGGCCGCAGCCTCGTGGATCGAGCCCGCCATGTGCTCACCGATCTCGGCCGGCGTCATGGACTCCCAGGCGAGGAGGGTCTCGATCGGGTCGCGCAGGTCGTCGACGACGGGGATGATCGCCGGGAGAAGCGGATGGTCACGATCCACGCCGACGCGCTCGTGCACCCACACGACCAGCCCGCGCAGGTCGAGGGGGTCGGGCAGCCCGTCGAGTGCGGCGTTCGCATCGTCGAGCACCGCCTGCGTCGCGGATGGTCCGGCCGGGCCGCTCGAAGCGCCACCCGGCGCAGTGCCGTCGCCGGTGGTCCCGGACGTGCCGCCCACGGAGTCGCCGCCGTTCGGCTGCCGACAGCGCACGTCGATCTGGGTCAGGGCGTGAAGTCGCTGAGCGAGGGCGAGCGCGGTCTCGAGTCGGGCCGTCGTGGCGCCGCCGAGATCGGCTCCGAGGGCCTCGATGCGCTCGAGCATCGGTGTCAGCAGGGCGGCGGGGTCGGGCGGCACCGCCGCGGCGACGGCCGCGAGGCGCGACGACACCTGCTCGAGCGCCGAGAGGTCCGGGAGCGGCAGCGCACCGAGCTCGGCGACGACGTCGGCCACCGCGCGTGGCGGTTGCGTGAACCCCTGCACGCGCGTTCGCAACTCGCCGAGGAGCTCGACCTGCTGAGCGATCTGTGCCTCGAGCGCGTTGCCCTCGAGGCTGGCATTCAGGCGGTCGATGACGGTGGGCATCGTCAGTCCTCGCCGCCGAACAGCTCGGCGAGCACGTCGCCGGCGTCGGCAAGTCCACTCATGGCCTCGCTGACACCGGCCAGGACGTCGCGAAGTGGCGGCGTCGGGTCGCGCAGCGCGGGGAGGCCGGCGATCGCGTCGAGCGCGTCGAGGCCCCCGGCGATGGCGTCGACGAAGCCGCCGGCCCGCTCGAGCAGCCCGGCGTCGATGCCGTTCAGCATGTCGGCTGGCGGCGGCGGCGGGGGGCTCTCGGTGAGCACGACGAGGTAGCGCATCTCGTCCGGTGCGGTGCCGGACTCGGCGAAGTGCAGGGTGTCGATGAGCACGAACTGGACGCCGGTCGCGGTCGTGATGTCGGCCACCCATGTGATCGCCTCGCCCGCCTGGAACTTGCTCCTGACGGTCTCGAAGAACGTGGTGCGGGCGTCCTCCCCGAACACGCTGCCTCGGATGGCGATGCGCGTGGGGCGGGAGTCCATGTCCTGGAACGCGGAGCCTCGTCGCCCCGGTACCTCGAACTCCGCGAAGTCGCGACGCTCCAGCGACTCGATCGCTGCGATGTTCGGGACCTCCCACTCGCCGAGCAGCGGCTTCACCCTCATGTCGTGTCCACCCCACGCCGGACGAGATCGTCGACGAGCGCGCGACGGACGGCGGCCACGGTCGCGTCGGGCTCCCCGCCGTCGGCCGCGCGCGCGAACGGATCGAGCATCCACGCGTCGGCGGGCGACGGGATGGCCGGGGCGACCTGTCGTGTCGCCGCGCTCGGCAGCGCGTCAGGCTCACCGCGGCCCGTCACGACGGGAGGTCCGTCGTCGCGCCCGCTGCCCGGTGCCTGCGGCACGGGCTGGGCGCGGTCCACGCGCGGGCCGACGGGGACGACGCCCGGTGTACGGCGCCCCCTGTCGAGCTCGTCGAGGAGCAGCGCGAGCCGTGCGAAACCGCTGCCGGCCAGGGTGGGGTCCGATGGCGCCATGTCGCGCGCGACCGCCACCGTCTCGGGCGGCGGCCCGGAGCCGGTGCCCACGACGTCGGCGATCGCGTGCGCCGGGGGCGGCTCGGCGTGGCGTGACGCCTCGCGGTGGAGCGGCGATGCGGACCACCCGAGATCGTGACGAGGATCGCCCGGCGTCTCCGGTCGCCGTGGCGGGAGACCGGCCGCCGCGCTCGCCCTCGCGACCCCGCGCGTCTGCGCACCGGGCGGGACCGGCGGCCGGTCGGCCGGTCGCTTCGCTGCCGTAGCGGGCGAAGCGGGCAGGACCGGATAGTCCGCGCGGCCCGGTGCCGGCTCGGCGGGTATGGCCGGCCGCCTCGGGCGAGGGCCTTCGGCTGGCGCAGCCGCGGGCCCTGGGCGTCCGGCTGTCGTGGCGCCCGCGCGCGCTCGGGCGGGCTCGTGCCGGGCGCCCGCGAACGGTGGTGCGTCACCGTGCCCGCGCTCGATGCGCCGAGATGGCGCGACGAACTCCGCGCCCTCCTGGCGGACCGCGGTGGCCGCCGCCCGTGGCATCGCGTCGAACGGGGAGGCGAGCAGGTTTGTGAGGTCCGGCTCGAGGTTCGCGAGCGACCGCTCCGCCTCCGTCAGCCGAAGCATGGGAGCCGGCGCCTCGGCGAGCCGGCGCGCGAGCCGGCGGGCGGGATCGACGAGCCGCGCCCATGCTGCGTGGTCGGGCGGCCGTGTCACGCCGGTGCCTCGTTCCGCAGCATCTGCAGGTGGACGAGGATCTGGCCGAGCGTCAGCTCGGCCACCTGCGGCGGCGTCCAGCCGAACTCGCGGGCCAGCACGTGCGCCGCGTTCGCGAGCGGCGTTTCGGCGGCGTCGCGGAGCGCGCCCTCGGTCGTGTCGATGCCGCTGATCCGGTTGACCTCGCCCAACAGGAACCCGACCAGGCCGACGGGCAGGCCCGCGACCTGGATCACGGTCAGCTCCGGCTCGACGAGCGCCAACTGGACCATCAGCGTCGCGACGAGCGCGTCGTGCTCCTTCGCGGCGCGCATCGCGCGCTGCAGATCGGCGATGGTGAGCGGCCGCAGGCGCACGGCGGCGAGCGAACCGTCGCGGACCGTCCCGTCGGACGAGCCGTTGCGCTGCAGAAAACGATCCGGCACGCTCACCTCGTACGTGAGGAGGCTCCCTGCCAGCAGCTCCTCGGCGGACAGCATCAGGCCTCGTCGGTGACGGTTGCGTAGAGCGCTTGGAAGGAGACGGACTCCGCCACGAAGTCGTCTTCGGGCATGGCGTACGTCCACGACGCGAGTTTGACGTCGTGGAGCGTCAGTGCGTTGCGCACGCCCGGTTGCGCCGCGTTCTCGACCTGCAGGGTGACGTTGAACGACGGCTGCGGCCAGCTCTGGCCGGGCCTGCCGTCGGCGGCCTCGCCGAGCAGCAGGCGCAGCATCGCCCCGTTGATCATGGCGCGGCCGATCGTGCCTCGGATGCTGACGTTGCCCGGGCGCAGCTCGGTCGCGTAGCGTTGGCCGATCTCGTGGAACGCCCTGATGTCGGACACGATCTCGACGCGCACGTCCTGCACCCGCCCGACCGCGATCATCTCGAAGGCCGAGATGACCGACTGTGCCGCCTCTCCCTCGTGACCCTGGGTCGCCGACACGGTGATGGAGCCGTCGGCCCCCGTGTACACCTGCGTGTTCGCCATGATTCCCTCCTACTCCAGGACCAGCGTCACGACGACGTAGTCGATGCTGAACGTCGGGCGCAGGAGTGCGGTGACCACCGCTCGGCCACTGATTTCGTCTTGCCGGGTGGCGGTGACGTCGAGCGTGTAGTGCGTGAGTGCCTCGTCCACCAGCATCGTGGTCAGGAACCCGTCGATCGCGCCGTGCAGTGCCTTGCGGACACGCTGATTGTTGAGTCGACCGATGAACGGGTCCGCGGCCTGGCGGATGCCCGCCTTGGCGAGATCGGTGATGCGGCGCGTCGTGATCTGGCTGAACGGACCGCCCTTCTCGTCGGTGGTGAGGCCACGAACGACGCGGACGCCGCGACGCTGCTCGAGGACCGCCACGCGCGCATCGAGGAGCTTCACCACGTCTCCGTAGGGGAAACGCTGCGCCAGTTTGGTGACGCCGGGCAGGACCTTGTTCGTCGGGCTCGACTGGGGCGCGAGCGTCGAGAGGAGGCCGGCGAACGCCGCCGCGGTGTACGTGCCAGCGAGCGTGACCTCCTTCTTGATGCTGGCGTCGTAGGCGACGATCCCCGGTGCGGTCATCACGATCCGATCGTTGGTACCGACCTGGCTCGCGATGGCGTCCGCAGCGCCGGCGTCGGATCCGATCACGGCGATCATGTCGTGGCCGGCCTTCGCAGCCGTCGCCACGATGGCAGGGAGGACGGCCAGAGCCTGCTCTGTCGACAGTTCGGGCGCGATGAGGATGTTGACGTCGTCCTTGACCAGCTCCTCGAACGCAGCCGTGTAGACGTCCGGCCCGGACTCCGGCTGCACCGCGCGTGCGTAGACGATGCGGGCGCCGTTGCGGTAGGCCAGCTCCAGGCTACGGGTCAGCTGACCGCCGTCCTCGGCCAACGCACCGTACGACCCGAACGTCTTGCGTGCGGAGGCGTAGTCGGATACGAGGTGGGTGCCACGAAAGTCGGGCTTTTCGACGTTGGGATCGTCCGGATCGTCCGGATCTTCGGGCGGCTCGTTCGCCGTCCCGACGATGCCGATGTTCCCCGTCGAGACTCCGCCGACGCTGATGAGCCCTTCGGCCCGGACCCGGATGTAGGTACCTGGAACGACGAGTGGACTTGGAAAGGCGCTCTCCGACATGGTGCCTCCCTACCTGGGCGTGCTCGCCCGCACCGGATCGCCCCGGGCGGAGTGCTCAGAGCTCCTGCAAGGTCAGATCGTAGAAGCGTGCGCCGTCGCATGCGCGAGTCATCAGGCCGACCCGCCCGGGCCCGACCGGTGTGGCATCCGCGTTCCGCAGTACCTCCTCTCCATCCAAGAGGACGCTCGACGTGCGGCCCTGGACCACCAAGCGCAGCGTGTAGAGGCGGTCGACCTCGAACCCGGGCTCGGCGTGGACGGCGCCGCCTCCGAGCGATCGAAACTCGCCGTCGACGACGCAACCGATCATGCGGTACGCAGGCGTCGAGCTCAGCAGGGCATAGCAGCAGTGCTCCGGATCGCGGTAGCGGAACACGACGCCCACCCCGCCCTCCGATGTGGAGCGGAACCGTGTGGTCATCGTGAAGTCGGCCACCGGCGGTTGCGTCGGCGTGTCGCGCAGGAGGAGGTACGTGCCGGGCTGGTGCAGCGTCGGCCGAGCGTGGCCGCCGCGGACCC
>SLSM01000079.1 GCA_007130445.1 Trueperaceae bacterium
CCGCGACGGTCGGCCGCGGCACACGGACGATCGCTCGTGGTCCGAGGTGCCCATCACCCCGAGCGCGACGCTCCAGCGTCGTGCGACGATGCGCCGAACAGCCGCGTCCGCTGGTCGACGAGCAGGAAGTACGCACAGAAGACCGCACTGCCCACCAAGACCGTGAGGTACACGATCAGGTTCACGCGCAGGGCCGGATCGACGGCCGGCAGGTGCAGCACGAACGGTGGGATCAGCACGAGGTCGTAGACGAGGAAACTGATCATCTGCGCGACGGCGTTGCCCAGCGCCGGCCGAACGAAGGCGTAGCCGTAGTACACGAACGATCCGAGGAAGAACCAGCCGTACACGACGGCCGTGTCGGCACCCAGCGGGGCCGGGAAGATGGGGCGCGTACCGAACACCATCGACGCGCCGACGGCGACGAGGATGAGCGAGAACGCGAGGAAGGCCCAGCGGACGATCGACGGTACGCCGACGGCGTCGGCAGGCGCGCGCCAGCGAGCGCTGAAGACGAAGAGCGCTGCAGCCGCGAGCGCGATGCACGCGAACGCGATCGCGAACGTGAGGTAGCGCTCGTTCCCGGGCGCCGCATGCCGCGTGTAGAGATGCCAGGCGCTGCCCGCCGTCGCCACCACGAGCGTCAGCAGCAACGCCCGCAACGAGCCGACGTGACCACGCAGCCCGAGCCAGACGAGCGCCACCCCGCCGCCGGCGATCCACGAGCCCGCGAACGCCAGCGCCAACGGCGGCGCGCCCGGCCACAGCCACGCGCTCGTCGCCGCCGGCACGCCGAAGAACAGTCCGAGGCCGAACAGGGTGCCGACCGAACCGCCGAGGACGAGGGCGCGGCGAACGGTTGCAGGTGGGTGCATCGAGGGATCTCCTGAGAGGACCCGCGGACGGTTAGGAGACGAGCGTGCGCGCAGTATGCCACACGCGCTGGGCATGCGCAGCGGCGGAGCGCGGCCTCGAACGGCTCCGATCCGTCCCACACGGCGCGGCGCGGATGCGCAGATGCGAACGGATTTGACAGGTCCGCAATCCGTCGCTACCATGGGCCCGCCGCCCCGAGTTCGACGCTACGACCCTTCGCTAAGGAGGCATGACATGAAGTACCAGACGCACGTCCTCACGGCGTTCGCGCTCCTCGGTGTGCTCATCGTCGGCTGCCGCACCGCGGAACAGCCGCAGACCCGGGCCTTCGAGATGACCGCGGCCAGCATCCAGTTGGACTGGGGCATCACGATCTTCCAGGAGGAGCCGTGCAGCGGGCAACAGATGGCCGGCGGTGAAATCAGCGGCACCGCGACCTTCGCCGGGATCGGCCCCCTGAGCGTCGGGATGACGTCCGCGTGGGACATCGACAACCTGCTCGACGACGCCGACAAGCGTTACGAGCCGGTGAGCGACGCTGCGCCGGAGGACGGACCGGCCGCGCCCGTGCTCGGCCAGGGCGACTACCCGTACGCGTTCCAGTTCGACCCGTTCGAGAACACGTGCCTGGAGCCAGGCGAGAGCGTCGTGAGCGCAACCGGGGACGTCGTGTTCACGGACGGCGACGGTGCCGAGTTGTACGGGCACGTCACGGGTGGCGAAACGTACCGGCTCGACTTCGTCATGGAGGGAGACGGCATCGAGACGTTCGCCGAGGTCGACTTCACCGGCGGGACGGGACGCTTCGCCGGGGCGACAGGCTCCTTCGTCATCCACACCATCTTCCGATTCGACTTCGGCGCGAACGAGTTCGTGCTCGATCTCGCGGAGGTGCTGCCCGACGGAACGATCCGCTACTAGTCGCCCATGACCACGGTCGACCAGTCGAGGGCGGGTGCCGTCGCGATCATCGGCATGGCGTGCCGCCTCCCCGGCGGAGCCGACGATCCGCCCGGAATGTGGGCGTTGCTCGCTGACGGCGTCGACGCCATCACCGAGTACCCGCCGGGACGGTTCGACGTCGACGCGCTCTTCGACCCCGACCCGGCCGCACCCGGGAAGATCTACGCGCGCCACGGCGGCTTCATCGACGGGATCGACGAGTTCGACGCGGGCTTCTTCGGGATCGCGCCGCGTGAGGCGCGCCGCATCGATCCGCAGCAGCGCCTCCTGCTGGAGGTGGCCTGGGAGGCGCTCGAGGACGGCGGGCAGTCGGTCGACGCCTTGGCCGGCAGCCGGACGGGCGTGTACGTCGGCATCTCCGGGCACGACTACACCGACATCCAGGCGCTGACGCTCCATCGCCACCGGATCGACGCCCACACGAACCCGGGGACGGCCGCGTCCATCGCCGCCAACCGGATCTCCTACGCGTTCGACCTCCGTGGCCCGAGCCTGGCCGTCGACACCGCCTGCTCGTCCTCGCTCACCGCCATCCACCTCGCCTGCCGCAGCCTCCGCTCTGGCGAGAGCGATCTCGCCATCGTCGGTGGCGTCGGGGCGCTCTTGGCGCCCGAGGTCACGATCGGCTTCTGCAAGGCGTCGATGCTCTCGCCGGACGGCCGCTGCCGCGCCTTCGACGCGAACGCGAACGGCTACGTCCGCAGCGAAGGGGCCGGGGCCGTCGTCCTGAAGCCGCTGGAGCGGGCCCTCGAGGACGGCGACCCGATCCACGCCGTCATCCGCGGCACGGCCGTCAACCAGGACGGCCGCACGAAAGGCATCAGCGTTCCGAGCGCGGCGGCGCAGGAAGCGATGATCCGCGCGGCGCTGCGCGACGCTGGCGTCGCGCCGAGCGACGTGCACTACGTCGAGGCGCACGGCACCGGGACCGCCGTCGGCGACCCCATCGAGGCCGAAGCCCTCGGGCGCGTCTTCGCGCCCGAGCGTGCGCAGGACGACCCGTGCCTGATCGGGTCGGTGAAGACGAACCTCGGCCACCTCGAGGCCGGCTCCGGGATCGCGGGCCTGATCAAGACGGCACTGGTGGTCGCGCATCGCCAGGTCCCCGCCAACCTGCACTTCACCGAACCGAACCCCGACATCCCCTTCGACGCCCTGCGGCTCCGGGTCCCCACGACGCTCGAGCCGTGGCCCGCCGACACGCAACGCGCGGTGGCCGGCGTCAACTCCTTCGGGTTCGGCGGCGCCAACGCCCACGTCGTCGTCGAAGCCCCGCCGGAGGGTTCCGTGCACGGGCGCCAGCCGCTCGACCGTCCCAGCAGCGACGACCGCTCGGCCCACGTCCTGACGCTCTCGGCGCGCGATCCACTGGCGCTGCGCGAGCTCGCGTCGCGCCACGCGCGCCGGCTCGCGGACGGGCCGGCCGTGTCGCTGCACGACTACTGCTACACGGCTTCGGTGCGCCGCAGCCACCACGTCGAGCGCCTGGCCGTGGTCGGGGCGACGCCTGCCGAGCTCGGCGAACACCTCGGCGCCTTCGCGGCCGGCGAGCCGCGCGGCGCCGTGGCCACGGGGAGCGCTCGAACGGGCGACGATGCGAAGCTCGCGTTCGTCTTCCCGGGCATGGGGCCGCAGTGGTGGGGCATGGGTCGTCAGCTCCTGGAGGAGGAGCCGGTCTTCCGTCACCAACTCGAGGAGATCGACGACCTGCTGCGCCCGCTCGCCGGTTGGTCGCTGCTCGCCGAGCTGCGCGCAGACGAGGGGTCGTCACGGGTCGGGGAGGCCTGGCTCGCGCACGTGGCCAACTTCGCCGTACAGGTCGCCACCGCGGCGATATGGCGCTCGTGGGGGGTCGTGCCGGACGCTGTGGTGGGGCACAGCTCCGGCGAGATGGCCGCCGCCTGCGTGGCTGGCGCGCTCTCGCTGCCGGACGGGGTCCGGCTCGCCTTCCATCGAGGCCGCCTGCAGCACCGGACGACCGGCAGCGGCCGCATGCTGGCCGCCGCGATCACGCCCGAGGACGCCGAGCGCGCCATCGCCGGGCACGAGGACGTGGTCTCGCTGGCGGCCATCAACGCCCCGAACTCGGTCACGCTCTCCGGCGCTGCCGAGGTCCTGGAGCGGATCGAGGCCGCGCTCTCGGCCGAGGGGCGCTTCGCCCGCTTCCTGCCGGTCGACGTGCCCTACCACGCACCGCAGATGGAGCCGCTGCGCGAGGCGTTCCTCGAGGCGGCCGGGGACGTCGCGCCCGGCGAGGCGCGCATCCCGCTCGTACTCGACGTCACCGGCGACTGGGCCGACGGATGCCCGCTCGACGCTGCGTACTGGTGGCGCAACGTACGCCAGACCGTGCGCTTCGGCGCGGCGATCGATCGACTCGTCGAGGCGGGTCACACGCGTTTCGTCGAGGTCGGTCCGCATCCCGTACTGGCCGCGTCGATCGCCGAGGTCGGGGCCGGGCGCGGAACGCCGTTGACCGTGATGCCGAGCCTGCGGCGCGGCGAGCACGACCGGCGCGTCATGCTCCAGACGCTCGGCGCGCTCTGTGTCCAGGGGCAGAGGGTCGACTGGACCGGCGTGTACCCGGCCGGCGCATACGTGCCGCTGCCCTCCTATCCCTGGCAGCGCGAGCGCCACTGGTTCGACGCAGGCGAGGACGCCGCGGCGGCGTACCGACCCTCCGCCGGGATCGACAGCGGCCACCCGCTGCTCGGGCGCCGCCTGCCGTCGCCGCGACCGACGTGGGAGTCGACGCTCGACGACCCGCGCACGGAGTACCTCGACGCACACGTCGTGCAGGGCTCCACCGTGTTCCCCGGCGCAGCGTACGTGGAGATGATGCTGGCCGCGGCACGCGACGTGCACGGCGACACACCCGTCTCGGTCGAGCACGTCGAGTTCCAGAAGCTGCTGTTCCTGCAGCGCCCCAGAGCGGGCACCGTGCAACTCCACGTCGAGCCGCGCGACGGCTCCGCCGAGATCTACGGCGGCCCGTCGGGAGATGGGTCGTCGTGGACCGTGCACACGACGGGCAGGCTGCGCGCGCTCCAACCCACGGAGGTCGACGAACGGTTGGACCTGGACGCGCTCCGCGCGCGCTGCGCGAAGCCGATGCCTGCCTCGGAGCACTACGAGATGCTCGAGCGGCGCGCGTACGTCTTCGGGCAGGCGTTCCGCACGCTGCAGGAGATCTGGCTCGGCCCCGACGAAGCCCTCGCCCGCGTCTCGTTCCCCGACGACGTCGATCTCGCCGTCGACGCCTACCAGGTGCACCCAGCGCTGCTCGACGCCGCCCTCCAGCTGTTCGGCACCGTTCGCATGCGCTCGGACGCCTCACCCGACGAGGCGACGCCCTTCTTCCCGGTGTCGATCCGACGCCTCGTCCACCGACGCAATCCGGGCCGGGACTTCTGGGCGTTCGTGACCGTCCGGCACAAGGACGATCCGCAGCGCTGGAACGGCGACGCCTGGTTGATCGACGACGCCGGCGAGGTGTGCATGGCGCTCGAGGGGCTCCGCCTCAAGGCGCTCGACGAGGAGCGCCCGTCCGCCGCGCAGGGGGCCGCCGACCCGATCTACGAGTTGGGCTGGGAGGCGGCGGCGCTCGCGGCGCCCGCGGCACGGTCGCCCTACCCGTGGCGCCCCACGGCGGACGTCCGCGCCGACCTCGAGGCGTCGAGCGGTCCGCCGGAGCGGATCCCGGAGGTCGCCGGCTACCTCGGACGCGCCGAGCCGGAGCTCAACCGGATCGCCGCGGGCTTCGCCGCCGCCGCCATCGACTCGCTGGGCCTCGACGGCGACGGGGACGCCTCCGACCCGAGCCCGGACGCGACGTCCGGCGTCGCCCCGCAACACCGGCGCCTGTTGCGGGTGTTGACGCAGATGCACGGGTCGACACAGGCGGGCGAGCGAGACCTCGCGACGCTGCACCGAGCGCTCGACGACCTCGTCGCCGAGCATCCGCAGCTCTCGGCGGAGGTCGAACTGGTTCGTCGCGGCGGCCAGAACCTCGCGGCGATCCTGCGCGGCGACGTCGACGCCCGCGAAGTGCTCCTCGAGGGCTCGTCGCTGGACCTCTTGTCGCACTTGTACCGTTCGAGCCCCACCTCGCGCGATTACCACACGCTCGTGGCCGACGTCGTCGAGGCGGCGCTGGGCGACGCAGCGGCCTCTCGACCACTGCGTGTCCTCGAGGTCGGCGCCGGTACCGGCGCGGCCACCGAGGCGGTGCTCCCTCGCCTGCCGACCTCGGCCGAGTACGTCTTCACCGACATCTCGCCCTACTTCCTCGCGCAGGCGCGCGAGCGCCTGGCGGATCACCCCGGTCTGAGCTTCCAGGTGCTCGACATCGAGCAGGATCCGATCGAGCGAGGCTTCGAGGGCGAGGCGTACGACCTGGTGATCGGAACCAACGTGCTCCACGCCACGCAGGACCTGCGAACGAGCCTCGGCCACGTCCGGCGGTTGCTCGCGCCCGGCGGGACGCTGCTGCTCCTCGAGCTCACCCGCAAGTCGGCCTGGTTCAACCTGGTCTTCGGTCTGCTCCCCGGCTGGTGGCGGTTCGCCGACACCGACCTGCGCGAGGACTCGCCGTTGCTCCTGCCTGGCGAGTGGCGCTCGCTACTCGAGGCGTGTGGCTACGAGCAGGCCACCACGCTCTTCCAGGACGACGACGAGGACGATCACCTGCAGACGCTCGTCCTGGCGCGCTCGCCCGTGCAGGAGCACCACGACCGCACGCAGGCTCGACACTGGCTCGTCTTCGCCGATGCCGGCGGCACCGCCGAGGGGTTGGCGGCGACGTTGCGGGAGCGCGGCGATCGCACGACGCTCGTGCACGCCGGCGACGCATACCGCCGCCGGTCCGCTGGCGGCTTCGACCTCCCGCCGACCGACCGCGATGCCGCGGCCCGGCTCCTCGAGGACGCCCGCGACGCCGGGAGCGTGCACGGCATCGTCCATTGCTGGAGCCTCGACGTCCCGCCCGCCGAAGGGCTCACCACCGAAGCGCTGATGGACGCGCAGCGCTTCGGTTGTGGCAGCACGCTCGCGCTCGTCCAGGCGCTCGACCGGAGCACCGAGAGCGTCGACGAGATCTGGCTCGTGACGTGCGGCGCGCAGGCCGTGGACGGTTTCGATGCGGCGCCGAACGTCTCGCAAGCGGCGCTGTGGGGCCTCGGCCGGGTGCTGGTGAGCGAGCAGGCGCGCATCCGTTGCCGGCTGGTCGACCTCGGCCCCGAGCCGGCTCGCGACGAGATCGACGCCCTCGCGGCGGAGTTGCACGGAGCGGGCACCGACGAGGAGTTGGCGCTGCGAGGCCGGACGCGGCTCGTGCGGCGGCTGGACCGGGCCGTGCTCGAGGGCCGTGAGCGACGCGCACAGGTCGAGATGCTGTCGCCGGAGACGGACGCGTTCCGCCTCGAGATCGACCGGAAGGGTGCCATCGACGGACTGAGGCTCCGCACGATGCGACCACGCGAACCGGGACCCGGCGAACTCCTCATCCGGGTGGTCGCCTCCGGCCTCAACTTCCGTGACGTGCTGCACGTGCTCGACGCGCTACCGCCCGCCGTCTACCAGAACGACCCCGACCCGGAGGGGCTCGGCATCGAGTGCGCGGGGATCGTGCTCGCATGCGGCGAAGGGACGGACGGGTTCCGGCCGGGGGACGAGGTGGTGACCGTGGGCGGTGCTGCGCACGGCTCACGCGCGATCGCCCGGGCGGACCTCACGGCGCCGAAACCGCCGAACCTGTCGTTCGAGGAGGCCGCCTCGATCCTGAACGCCTTCCTCACCGTCGAGTACTCGCTACACCACGCCGCGCGGGTCGAACCCGGCGAGCGCGTCCTGATCCACTCCGCCAGCGGCGCCGTGGGCCTGGCTGCGATCCAGTACTGCCGCCGTGTCGGCGCCGAGGTCCTCGCGACCGCCGGTAGCGCCGAGAAGCGGGCGTACCTCCGCTCGCTCGGCATCGAGGCGGTGATGGACTCGCGCTCGCTCGCGTGGGCCGACGAGGTGCTCGAGCACACGGACGGCGAAGGCGTCCACGTCGTCCTCAACTCGCTCGCGGGCGAGGCGATCCCGAAGGGTCTCGGGGTCCTCCGCCCGTACGGCCGCTTCGTCGAGCTCGGCAAGCGCGACATCTACGACGATGCCCACGTCGGGCTGCTGCCCTTCCAGCGCAACCTCTCGTTCCACGCCGTCGACGTGATCCAGCTCGGGATCGATCGACCGGAGCTGGCGACCCGACTGATCCGCAAGGTCGCGCGCGACGTGGCGGACGGCGTGCTCTCGCCCGTCCCGTGCACGACGTTCGACCTGACGGAGGCGGAGCAGGCCTTCCGCCTCATGGCGCAAGCGAAACACGTCGGCAAGATCGTGATCACGGCGAAGGCCGAGCGCTACCCGGTGGGCGTGCGCGACGATGCCCCGCTCTGTGTTCCGGACGGCACCTACCTGATCAGCGGTGGGCTCGGCGGTTTCGGCCTGGCGGTCGCCGACTGGCTGGTGCGCGAAGAGGGTGCTCGCACCGTGGTGCTCATGAGCCGCTCGGGCGTCCCCAAGGACGTCGACGCCGCCGCCCTCGCGGCGTTGCGATCGTCCCCCGCCGACGTGATCGTCGAGCCGGGAGACGTGAGCCGTGAGGACGACGTCCGCCGCGTGTTGGATCGCATCGACCGGGAGCTGCCGCCCCTGAAGGGGGTCGTCCACGCCGCGATGGTGCTCGACGACGACGCGCTCGTGGAACTCGACCAGCAGCGCTTCCGATCGGTGCTCGAGCCGAAGGTCGCGGGCGCCTGGAACCTCCACCGTCTGACGCGCGACGCCCCACTCGACCTGTTCGTGTCGTTCTCCTCCGTCGCGTCGGTCGTCGGTCACCCGATCCAGGGCAACTACGCCGCGGCGAACGCCTTCCTCGACACGCTCGCCGCACACCGCCGCGCGTTGGGGCTGCCCGCGCACACGATCGGCTGGGGTGTCGTGAGCGACGTCGGATACGTCTCGCGACACCCCGAGATCGCGCAGCACCTCGACCGCGCCGGCATGCTGGCGTCGACGCCCGACGAGGCGCTCGCCACGCTCGGGAGGCTGCTCCGGCACGACGTCCCGCACGTGATCGCAGCGCGCATGGAGTGGCAGAAGTGGGCGCAGCTGAACGCACTGGCGGGCGCCTCACGGCGCTTCGCCCGCTTCGTCCGTTCGACCGAGACGGCCGACGCGCCGCGGCGTGACGCGGAGGCCCCGCTCGCCCGCGTGCGCGACGCCGACGGCGCCGATCGGCAGGCGCTCATGGAGACGTACCTCGCCGGCATGGTCGCCAGGGTCCTCGGCTCGGCGCCCGAGAAGATCGAGCCCGAGCGACCGCTCACCGAGCTCGGCTTCGACTCGCTCATGGCGGTCGAGCTGTCGACGGGCCTCAACAGCGACCTCGGCGTGCGCATCCAGGTCGTGAAGATCCTCGAGGGGACGAGCAGCCGGGCGCTGGCCGCGACGCTCCTCGAGGCGCTGGACCTCGACACCGCGTCGCCACCGGAGGCGTCCCCCACCCGAGACGACACGGTCGTGCCGAACGACTCGACCCCCGCGACCGAGGTCGCCCCCTCCGAACGCACGCCGCTCCCGCTTTCGTTCGAACAGCGACGCTTCTGGTACCTCGAGCAGCTCGAACCCGGCAACCCCGCCTACCACATCTTCGCCGCGGCCCGCCTCTCCGGCGACCTCGACGTCGAGGCGCTGCGCAGCTGCCTCGACGAACTGACCAGCCGCCACGAGGCACTGCGAGCGCGGTTCGAGGTCGTCGACGGCGACCCGGTCCAGACGGTCGAGCCGCCGATGCCCGCGTCCCTGGCCGTCCACGACGTCACGCACCACCCCGCCCACGAGCGCGAGGCGGCGCTGCAGCGCATCGCCAGGGCGGAGATCCGTCGGCCGTTCGACCTCGCGCGGCCGCCGTTGCTGCGCGGCGCGCTCGTGCGCCTCGCCGAGGCGGAGCATGCGTTCGTGCTGATCGTCCACCACATCGCCGCCGAGACGTGGGTCATGACCCGGCTGGTGCATGAGCTCGTGACGCTCTACGGTGACCTGTCGAACGGCCGGCCCGCCTCGCTGCCGGAGCCGTCCGCTCCCTACGCCGACTACGTGCGGCGACAGGCGGAGGCGCTCGACGAGGCACGCGTGCGCTCGCTGCGCGACTACTGGGAGCGTCGGCTCGACGGCGTGCCGTCCGAGCTCCCCCTCCAGACCGACCGCCCCAGGCCGGCCACACCCGGGTTCGACGGCCGGCGACGGCACTTCACCCTGTCCGCCGAACGCTCGGGCGCCCTGCGCGACCTGGCGCGGCGCGCGGGGACCACGCTCTTCACGACGCTGCTGGCGGCCTTCCAGACGCTCCTGCACCGCTCCTCCGGCGCGACCGACGTCGTCGTCGGCACGCCGGTCGTGACGCGCGACCAGCCCGGGCTCGAGGAGGTCGTCGGACCGTGCATGAACACGCTGGTGCTGCGCACGGACCTCTCGGCCGACCCCACCTTCCAAGACCTCCTCGGTCGCACGCGTGAGACGGTGCTCGGCGCCCTCGAGCACCAGGACCTCCCCTTCGAGCGCGTGGTGGAGGCGCTCCGGCCGCAACGCGAGGCCGGCCGCTCACCGCTGTTCCAGGCGACGCTCGTCATGCACGACGCGCGTTTCCCCGAGCTGCGGATGGAGGGGCTCGTCGTCGAGCCGCTCGAGGTCGATGCCGAGGCCCCGATCGCCGACCTCACGCTGCTCGTGGAGAACGGCGAGCAGCTGCACGGCGCGCTCGAGGCCGACGCCGAGCTGTTCGACGAGGCGACCATGGCCCGACTGCTGCGTCACTTCGAGACGCTGCTGGAGGGCATCGTCGATGACCCGGAGCGCCCGCTCTCCATGCTGCCGCTCGCGAGCGACGAGGAACGTCGTCAGGTCACGATCGAGTGGAACGACACGGCCACGCACCATCGGACGGACGTTCGGCTGCACGACCTGTTCGACGAGCAGGCCGCGCGAACGCCCGACGCCGTCGCCGTCGTGGCCGACGGCGAGCGCGTGAGCTACGGCGACCTGCGCGACCGCGCCGATCGTCTGGCCCGCTACCTGCAGGGCGCGGGCGTCGGCCCGGGCGTGGTGGTCGGCGTCCTGCTTGAGCGCTCGCTTGACGCGGTGATCGCGGCGCTCGCCGTCGTCAAGGCCGGCGGGGTCTACCTCCCGCTCGACCCCCAGCACCCGGAAGCGCGCCTGCGGTCGGTCGTCGACGATGCGCGCGCCCGGGTGCTGGTCACCCGGCCCGGCGCCCACGACACGTCGTCGTGGGGTGTGCAGGTGGTCGACCTCGATACCGACCGCGCCGCGATCGACGGCAGCGACGCGGCGCCGGCCGACGCGGGCACCGGTCCCGACGACCCGGCATACGCCATCTACACGTCCGGGTCGACGGGGGTGCCGAAGGGCGTCGCGATCCCGCATCGCGCCATCTGCAACCAGGCGCAGTGGCGACAGGCCGCTTTCGAGCTCTCCGGTGCGGACCGGGTCCTGCTCCACACGCCGCTCGGCTTCGACCCGGCGGTGTGGGAGATCTTCGGGCCGCTGGCGGCCGGCGCGCGCCTGATCGTCCACCGCGCCCAGGACGGCCCCGACGGCGCCGGTCTCGTCCGCGCCATCAGCGAGCACGAGGTGAGCGTGGTGCAGGTCGTCCCCTCCCTCCTCGACGCGCTGCTCGAGGAGCCGGGGATCGCGCGGTGCACGAGCCTGCGACACGTGATCTGCGGCGGCGAGGTCCTGACGAGCGAGGTCTGCGAGCGCTTCTTCGAACGCGTGCCGGCCGAGCTGCACAACCTCTACGGACCCACCGAGACGACGATCGACGCGACGCACTGGCACTGCCGCCGCGGCGACGACCGCTCGCGGGTGCCCGTCGGTCGCCCCATCGACAACGTCCGGGTCTACGTCGTCGACGATCGCCTGCGGCCCACCCCTGTCGGCGTGCCGGGCGAGCTGTGCATCGGCGGCGCCGGCGTCGCGCCCGGCTACCTGCACCGACCGGACGAGAGCGCCGCTCGCTTCGTCCCGGACCCCTTCGACGGCTCGGCCGGCGCCCGCCTCTACCGCAGCGGCGACCGGGCGCGCTGGCGCGACGACGGGGCCGTCGAGTTCCTCGGCCGGCTCGACGCACAGCTGAAGGTCCGGGGCGTCCGGGTCGAGCCCGGCGACGTGGAGGCGGCGCTGACACGCCACCCGGAGGTGCGGCGGGCGGCCGTCGTCGCGTCCGGGAGCGCCTCGCGCGACGACCGCCTGGTCGCGTTCGTCGAGGCGCCGTCCAGCGGGCTCGACGCCGACGCGCTCGGCGCCTTCGTGCGCGAGCGGTTGCCGCCGTTGCTGGTGCCCTCGGCGTTCGTCGTGCTCGACGCGCTGCCGCGCACCGCCAGCGGCAAGGTCGATCGGCGGGCGCTCGCCGCGATGGACACCGTCCCCTCCGACCCGGAGCGAGGCACGGTCGCGCCGCGCGACACGGTGGAGGAGCGCCTCGTGCGCATCTGGGAGGACCTCTTCTCCGGCCACAGCGTCGGCGTCCACGACGACTTCTTCGAGCTGGGGGGCCACTCCCTGCTGGCGCTGCGGCTCGCGGCCCGGATCCGCGCCGAGTTCGACCACGACCTCCCGGTCGCAAGCGTGCTCCGCGGGCGCAGCGTCGCGGCGCTCGCGCGGTTGGTGCGCGAGCGGCCCGCCTCCCGGTCACCGCTCGTCGCGCTCAACACGGGCGGATCGCGGCGGCCGTTCTTCTGCGTCCACCCCGTCGGCGGCGGCGCGTTCCCCTACGTGGCGCTGGCACGGGCGCTGGGCAACGGTCGGCCGTTCTACGCCTTGGAGGCTCGCGGTCTCGACGGGAACGGACCGCCCCACGCTCGGATCGAGGCGATGGCGGCGCACTACGTGGACGCGGTCCGCTCGGTCCAACCCGAAGGCCCCTACGTGCTCGGTGGTTGGTCGATGGGCGGTGTGGTCGCCTTCGAGATGGCCCGCCTGCTCGAGGCGGACGAGGAAGAGGTGGCGCTGCTGGCGCTGCTCGACGCCGGACGCACGCTGGTGGCTCCGACCGCCGAGGGGGACACGCAGGACGATCGCGCGCTCCTGCCGGCCTTCGCGCGCAGCCTCGGCCTTGCACCCGACCATCTCCCGCCGTCGCTGGACGCTTTCGAACGCATGGACCGCGACGAGCAGCTGGCGTACGTGCTGGACCAGGGACGACGCGCCGGCCTCCTGCCCGACGGGTTCGACGTCACCGACTTGCGCCGTCACCTCGACGTCTTCGCGGCCAACCTCGAGGCGTTGCGCGCCTACACGCCGCGGACGTTCTCGGGCCGCGCCACCCTCCTCGAAGCGGCGGAGTCGCCCGGCTCGGACGCGGCGATCGAGGCCACGCCGTGGGGCGCGCTGGCGCTCGGTGGCGTGGAGCGCGACGTCGTCCCCGGCGATCACTTCTCGATGCTGCGCGAACCCGGCGTGCGTGCGCTCGCCCGGACGCTGGCCGAGCGGCTCGAGGCGGCCGAGGCGGTCACCGCATGACGGCGGAGACAGCGAGCGTCGCGCTGCCCGCCGACGAGATCCACGTCTGGTCCGCCGCGCTCGACGCGCCGCCGTGGCCCGCCGCGGTCCTGGAACGCACCCTCTCCGCCGACGAGCGCCGACGCGCCGATCGCTACCGGTTCGCGGCCGACCGCCGCCGCTTCGTCGTGCGCCGCGCCCTCCTGCGGCTCCTGCTCGCCCGCTACACGGGGGCCGAACCGCTCGCCCTCGCGTTCCGGCAGGGCCACGCGGGCAAGCCCGACCTGGCGCGACCGTTCGACGCGACCGGACTCAGCTTCAACGCGTCGCACACGTGGGACCTCGCGCTCGTCGCGATCGCGCGCGGACACCGCGTCGGCGTCGACGTGGAGGCCCTGCGCGCGCTCCGAGACCTGGACGGCGTCGCGCGCACCTGTCTGACGGCCGGCGAGCTCGCCGCGCTGCGGGCGCTCCCGGCGCATCGGCAGAACGAGGCGTTCCTCGCCGCCTGGACGCGCAAGGAGGCGTTCGTGAAGGCGACCGGCGATGGTCTGACGCTGGCGCCGGAACGCATCGAGGTGACGGTCGACCCGGACGGGCCGGCCATGCTGCGTGCCATCGACGGCGATCCCGACGCCGCCTCGGGGTGGTCGCTGCGAGCGCTGCCGACCGGTCGTGACCACGCCGGTACGGTGGCGGCCGAAGGGCACGCGCACCGGCTCGTGTACCGACGCTTCGCCGCGTCGTCGTCGACGGTGCCACGGCGGGTGGCCGACCTCGCGGTGCCCGGCACGGAGTGGGTTGCGCGCGCACGATAGGGTACGAGGCGACGTGGACCGCTCGATGATCGACGCTTCGCTCGCGGCGCTGCGGCGCAGGGCCGCCGTCGGGGTGCTGGTCGGGATGCTGACGCTCGGGCGCCCCGAGCCGAGTCGCTGGCTGCTGCACACGCCGCCCGCCGTGGTGCGCGTGCGCACCGACGACGCCGCCGCGGACGCGTGGCGAGCGTTGTTCCCGTCACGGCCCGCGCCGAACTGAAGGCGACGTCGGCGCAGCGTCGCCGCCAGCTCTTGTGCGTGGCAGCGACGCCGTCGCCCCACGGGCGCGTGGCATGTGTACCGTCGGCGATGACGATGCCGACGCGTGGATCGCGGTTCATGCATACTAATGCACCACAGCGCATCATGCCGCCGTGAGCGGCGACGCTGGAGAGGGGTCGGGCATGTCGAGACCATTGCTCATGATCGTCGTTGGCTCGCTGCTCTTGGCAGGGTGTAGCGGGCCGCAGGCCGTCCTGTCCGAGTTCGAGGTCGACCGGCTGTCGGCAGCGAGCGCCAACCACTTCGTCGCGACACTCTCCGGCGCCGAGGAGGTCCCACCGGCCGACACGCGGGCTCGCGGCGTCGCGACCTTCCGCCTCTCGAGCGACGGCACCGAGCTCGCCTACCGTCTCATCGTGGCCAACATCGAGAACGTGACCATGGCCCACATCCACCTCGCTCCCGCCGGCGCGAACGGACCCGTCGTGGTCTGGCTCTACCCGGCAGGGCCGCCTCCGCAGCTGATCCCAGGTCGCTCGCAAGGTGTGCTCGCCGAGGGCACGATCACGGACGCCAGCCTCGTCGGCTTGCTCGCCGGAGCGTCCCTCGCCGACCTCGTCGCGGAGTTCGCCGCTGGCAACGCCTACGTGAACGTCCACACGTCGCAGTTCCCACCCGGTGAGGTGCGCGGCCAGATCCGCTGAGCGATCCACCGGGATCATCCGCGCAGCGCGGATGGCAACGCGCCTTCGGCTCGCCAGGTGCTAGGCGACGGCGGCATGTAACGCGGATGTCACGGCCGTGTGCTGTGCTCCGCGCATGACCAGGAGCCCGGCATCATCACCCAGCGGCCACAGGCGACGCCATGCTCGATGCGTCGCCTTCACCCTCGTCTCGGCCCTGCTCGTCGCGTGCTCCGCCACCGATCGAGCGGCACCGCGCATCGTCGAACGCTCTCCAGCGCCGGGCAGCGACGACGTCTGGATCGGCGCCCCGATCACCGTTCGGTTCAGCGCGCACATCGACCCCGAGAGCTCCGATGGAGTCGCGCTCGCCACCGAGCACGGCAGCCCGGTGGACGTGTCGTGGGCGTGGTCCAGCGACGGGATGACGTTGATCGGCCAGGTCGTCGGCCGCCCCCCGGTGCCGGCCACGCTCACGCTCGACCTGCCCGCGTCGTTGGCGGGCCGCAACGGCGTCACCGTGGTCGCTCCCGACGAACCGCACACGTGGACCGTCCCGCCCTGGCACACGATCGGGGAGCCGATCCGGTCGCCGTTCAGCGGCTCGCTGCAACACCCGGCGGTCGCCGCCGGAGCGAACGGCGCGATCCTGGTCGCGGCGTACGAGCACCGCGACGACGCCACGGTGGTCTCGGCAGCGCGGTGGGACGCCGCGGCCGGCAGCTGGACGTTCCTCGGCGACGTCGTCGGGACGATCGAGCCCGTGAACGCCCGCGAGCCATCGGCGGCGTTCGACGCGAGCGGCGCGCCGGTGGTGTCGCGGCGCGAGCACGTCGAGGAGCGTCGCGACGTCGTCGTGGCCCGCTGGAGCGACGATGACAGCGCGTGGTCCGAGCTCGGCGGTCCGGTGGTGGTGACGTTCCCAAGCAACCCGGAGTCGTACGCCGTCCTCGAGGCGAGGCTCGTGCTCGACCCATTCGGGACGCTCACCTTGGTCTCCGCGATCGACGAAGGGGACGAGGGGCCAACCGCGCTCCACACGTACGACGCCACAGCCGACACATGGCTCTGGCAGCCGCTCGGGTTCTCGGTCGGTGCAGGATTCGCTCGGGTACCCGCTCTGGCGTTCCAAGGAGACGGTCGACCTGTCGTCGCCCACGCCCAGAACGTCTCCAGCGCGGACAACCCCGTGTTCGTCGGCACGCGCGCCGTCGGAGCGACGACGTGGACCGTCCTGGGTCCGGGATCGCTGACGACGCCCGGCTGGAGCGCGAGGCCGACGGTCGACGTCGTCGTCGCGCACGACGGCACGATCACCGTTGCGTGGATCGAGGGTGCCGGATCGACGAACCCCAACACCCTGCGCCTGGCGCGGTTCGATGCGATCGCGAACGCGTGGACCACCGTGCCGGCGCCCGACGCCGCCGGGCAGAGCGTGGTCCGTGCCCTCGATCCGGTCCGCCTCGCGGTGGACGCGGCGGGACGCGTCGTCATCGCGTGGTCCGCCGACTTCGTCACGCCATCGGACGAGGAGAACCGGCGCTGGACGCACGTCCATCGTCTCGCCCCCGACGGCAGCGGCTGGGAGCAGCTCGGTCCACCGCTCCACGTGCCTTCCGTGGCGCCGAACGCGTCCCGCCCGGCGCTCGCACTCGACGCAGCTGGCGCGCCGATCGTGGCGTTCCAGGCGACCCCAGGTGTCGAGGTGCCGGTGATGGTGCGCCGGTGGAACGGGCCATGACGTGGGGTACGAGCAATGTGGACCGTTTCGCCACCGACGAAGCGCTCGCTCCCTTGCAACGCCTGTCCGCCGTGGCGGTGCAGATCGGCATGCTGACGGTCGGTTGCCACGAGCCGAGCCCTCGGGGCGCGCATACGCCGCCAGCAGTCGTGCGCATCCGGACCACGGACCCGGCCGCGGAGGCGTGGCGAACAGCGAGAACGTGACCGTGGCGTACCGGCACCTCGCCGCCGGGAACGGCGTACGCGAAGGTGCACACGACGCCGTTCCCAATGTGGCGGCCCGCGATCGAGTCTAGGCAGGCGCCGCCACGCCGGGGTACCAACGGCCCTGGCGCGTCGGCGAGATCTGTCGTCCGCTGAGGGAGGTCTGGTCGCACAAGACCCCGAGGGCGACCGGACGACGACGGCGCGGCACGTGGTCACGTGGTCACGACGTGCGACGCGAGCGAGGAGCACGACCATGACCGCCATGACCGAAGCGACCTCGATGACCTACCCCGACAGCGCGTTCCTGGAGACGACCGTTCGCCGCATGGGCGCGCACCGCGCGGTCCACGGCGCCATCCTGTGCGTCGAGAGCGGCGACGGCGCGCTGTCGTGGCGCGGCGCCGCCGGCACCCTGGAGGCCGACCAGCGCTATTTCATCGCCAGCGTCACGAAGATGATCGTCACGGTCGTGGTCCTCCAGCTGCGTGACCAGGGCCGCATCGGCCTGGACGACCCGATGCAGCGCTATCTGGGCGCCGACCTGACCCGGGGCCTCCACGTCGTGGACGGCGTCGATCGCAGCGATCAGATCACCGTGCGGCAGCTGATCTCGAACACCTCGGGCCTGACCGACTACTTCTTCGGCAAGGGGCCGGACGGCAAGAACGCCGGCGACGCCCTCCTCCAGGGGAACGACGAGGCCTGGCCGCTCGAGCGGATCGTCGAGCGGGCGCGCGCGCTCCGGCCACGCTTCCTGCCGGGCCAGCCGGGCAAGGTCCATTACTCCGACACCAACTACGAGCTGCTCGGACGCGTCATCGAGACGGTCACCGGAGCGAGCGTCGCCGACGTCTTCGACGAGCTCGTCTTCCGCCCGCTCGGCCTGCGCGAGACCTACGCGTTCAGCGACGAGAGCGACACCACGCCCGCCCCGATGTACCACCGTGACCGGCCGCTGCACGTCCCGAAGTACATCGCGTCGATCACGGCCGAGGGCGGCGTCGTCTCCACGGCCGCCGAGATGATGGTCTTCATCAAGGCCTTCTTCGACGGCACCTTCTTCCCGCCCAGCACGGTCGACGAACTCAAGCGCTGGAACCGGCTCTACTTCCCCGGCCAGTTCGACTTCGGCGTGGGCCTGGAGCGGCAGTGGCTGCCGTGGTTCATGTCGCCCTTCACCCCGCTCGGCGACCTCCTCGGGTTCTGGGGCCAGTCCGGCGCCTTCGCCTTCCACAACCCGCAGCGCGGCCTCTACTTCACCGGAACCGTCAACCAGCTCAGTGGCTTCGGCCACGGAGCCGCGGTCAGCGCCATGGTGCGGGTGATGAAGGCGACCCGCTAGACGCTCGCACCAGGAGGCACGAGACGATGCACATCCACGAAGCACAACGCGAGATGCGCTCGGCGTGACCACCGCCCCGGCTGCCCGCCGCGTCCTCGTCGTCGTCGGCGCGGCGGTGGCACTGCTCCTGATCGCGGTCGTCGTCCTCTTCGCGCTGCTTCGTTTCAGCCCCATGTGGGGAGCGCTGGACATGTTCGAGGACGGCCGGCGCGCCGAGGCGTTCCGGACGATGGACACCACCTTCCCGGCGCACCGTGTCGCCGCCGGTGACGCCCAGTGGCCCTTCGCGGTCGACGAGCGTCCACTGCCCGCGGCGTACACGTTCGCCGGCGAGGAGCGATCGACCGCGGCCTTCCTGGAGGCGACCGAGACCACCGGACTGCTGGTCGCGCGCGGCGGCGTGATCACGCACGAGTCGTACCAGCGCGGCTACGACGCCCGTTCCCGCATCGCGTCGTTCTCCGTCGCGAAACCGTTCGTCACGGCCCTGGTCGGGATCGCCGTCGAGCGCGGGCACATCGCCTCGATCGACGATGCGCTCGACGGTTACGCCCCCGAGCTCGCCGCCGGAGGCTACGCGGGCGTCAGCATCCGGCAGGCGCTGACCATGACGTCGGGTATCGCCTTCACCGAGGCGTACGACGACGCCCGGTCCGACGTCATGGGCCTCCCGATCCAGGTCTACGGGTTGCGGCGTTCGGTGCCGGCGCTCCTTGCACGGCTGGAGCGCGCCCGCCCCCCCGGCCTCGAGCGCGCCTACGCGAGCAGCGACGCGCTCGTCCTAGGCTTGGTCGTGTCACGTGCCGTCGGCATGCCCCTGGCGGCGTTCCTCGAGGAGGTTCTCTGGCTGCCGGCAGGCATGGCGAGCGACGCCGCCTGGAACACCGATCTCCACGACCACGCGCTCGCTCACGCCTTCCTCAACGCCACCCTGCGCGACTACGCCCGCTTCGGCCGACTCGTGCTGCAGCGTGGAGCGCGTGACGGCTCGCAGGTGGTGCCGGCCGAGTGGATCGACGACGCGCTGCGCGCCACGGACGCTCCCCGCGTCGACACCGCTGCGGAGCCGTTCGGGGCCGACTTCGGCCTCGGCTATCACTGGTGGCTCCCCGACGCGTCGGAGGACGACGCCGTCGCCATCGGCATCTACGGGCAGTACCTGTACGTCCACCGGGGTCACGGGGTGGTGATCGTGAAGACCTCCACCGACGCCGGCTTCGCGGGTCGCGAGGTCGAGACCGTCGCGGCGCTCCGGGCCATCGCCAGGGCGGCGGCCACCGACTGAACTGCGCGAGCGCACGCGACGCGACGTGCGGTCGGTGTCCGTGCCGTCACCCGGCGAGGAAGCTCAGTCGCACGGTTCGCGTGTGGTTGTCGACGTTCGTATCGACCAGCACGATCGACTGCCAGATGCCGAGCGCGAGCGCGCCGTCCAGCACCGGGACGGTGAGGCTCGGGGCCACGAAGGCGGGCACCACGTGGTCGCGGCCGTGGCCGCGGCTGCCGTGGCGATGCGCCCAACGGCCGTCCTCCGCGGGGAGGAGCGCGTCGAGCGCGGTGAGCAGGTCGCCGTCGCTGCCCGCGCCCACCTCGACGATGGCCAGGCCGGCGGTGGCGTGCGGCACGAAGACCGAGAGCAACCCGTCGCCGCGGCCGCGCACGAACGCGGCCGCCTCCTCGCTCAGGTCGACGACGGTCGGGCGGTCACCGGTGTCGATCGTCCGTTCGATGGTGTCCATGGCACCAGTGTGCACGGTGAGCTCGTCAGCTGCGCCCGTCCGGCGCGACCGGCGTGGCGAGCGCGCGTCCGTCACGGCTCGCGCCCTGGACTCGGTCAGCGACCCGGCGGTAGCCTGGAGAGCCAGATGACGAGGCCGGGGGCGTCGCGCGAAGAGGTGGAGACATGCTCGCCTGGTCGATCGCGTGGAAGGCACTCGCTGTCCTGGCCCTGGTGATCGGGCTGCTGGCCGTCACCGCCGTGTTCTTCCTGGGCGTGTCGGCCTCGACGCCGCCGCACCGTGATGCGAGCGGGAACGTGGTCCCGGGCAGCATCGCGGTGCTCGAGAAGGTCGAGCTCGGCGGCCTCGAGCAGTGGATCACCATCCG
>SLSM01000070.1 GCA_007130445.1 Trueperaceae bacterium
CGCAAGACGCGGTCGCCCACGAACACGCCGCCGCCGATGCCGGTCGAGAGCGTGACGTAGACGCTGGTGGCGAGGTCGCGCGCCGCACCGTAGCGGTGCTCGGCGTAGCCGGCGGCGTTGGCGTCGTTCTCGAGGACCACCGGCAGGGCGAGGCGCTCGGTGAGCGCATCGACGAGCGGGGCGTCTTCCATGCCCGCGATGTTGGGCGCGAAGCGCACGCGTCCGCGCTCGAAGTCGAGCGGACCCGGACAGCCGATCCCGACGGCCGCGGCCTCGGGGTGGAGCTCGAGGAGGACTGCGGCGGTCTCGACGAGGGCCGCGATCACGTCGGCGGCGCCGGTCTGCGGCGTCGCGCGGCGGCGCCGCGCCAGGACCTCGCCGTCGCGCACGACGGCGGCGGCGATCTTGGTGCCGCCGAGATCGAGCCCGACGGTGATCACGGCGCCGACTCCGACGCGACGACCAGCGCCCGTGTGGCGTCGGCGATCACGCCGTCCTCGTCGGTCGCGACCACCAAGACGGCGACGGTCGCGTCGTCTCGGCTGATGCGCGGTCCGTGGTGCGCGTTGCGCGCATCGTCGAGCACGATCCCGAGCCGCTCCAGGCCACCCAGGGCCGCGGCGCGTGTAGCGGCGTCGTGCTCGCCGATCCCACCGGTGAACACGATGGCGTCGACGCCGCCCATCGCGAACACGCACGCGCCGAGCGCCGTCCGGACACGGTAGGCGAACACGTCCAGCGCCAGCGCGGCCGCCTCGTCGCCAGAGGCCTCGGCGGCGCGCAGGTCGCGCACGTCGTTCGAACGCCCGCCAGAGAGTCCCTTGAGGCCGGATTCGTGGTTCAGCACGCGCTCGAGTTCGGTCGACGCCATGCCGCCGCGGAGCATGTGCAGCAGCACACCGGGGTCGATCTGACCGGGCCTGGTCCCCATCACCAGGCCGTCGAGCGGCGTGAAGCCCATGCTCGTCTCGACCGATCGTCCGCGGTCGACGGCGGCGGCGCTGGCGCCGTTGCCGAGGTGCAGCGACACGATCCGCAGCGTGTCTCGCGCGCGGCCGAGCATGTCGGCGGCGCGCCGCGTCACGCCGTCGTGCGACGGGCCGTGGAAGCCGTAACGGCGTACGCCGTGCTCCGCATACCACGACTCCGGGACGGCATAGCGGTACGACTTCGGGGCCAGCGTCGCGTGGAAGGCGGTGTCGAAGACCGCCACGTGGGGGACGCCGCCGAGCTGCTCGCGCGCGGCCTCGAGGGCCGCGAGGTTGGCGGGGTTGTGCAGCGGCGCGAGGTGCGCGAGCTCGCGCACGTCGGCGACCACGGCGTCGTCGATGCGCACGGGCGCCGCGTAGCGCTCACCGCCGTGGACCACCCGGTGGCCGACGGCGACCACGTTCGTGAGCGAGGCGCGCGCGTCCAGGACCTGCAGCACGGCGTGCAGGGCGCTGGCGTGGTCGCGCATCGGCGGTGCCGGGGGCAGGTCGGCGTCGCCGCGCCAGGTGGCGGCCGGACCGATGCGTTCGACCGTCACGGCGTGCCCCAGCGGCCGACGGCTCACCTTCAGGCTGGAGCTCCCTGCGTTGATGACGAGCACGTCGAGGTCGGGCACGGGGCGTTCCATTGGAACCAATCTACCAGGGCGGTCGTCGCACCGAAGGGCGGTCGCATCGTCCCCGTCGCGGTCGCGGTGGCCCTGGCTGGTCGCCCCGGCAGTTGAGCCTACCTCGCTCAAGTTTCCGTATGCATCCTCACACCTCCTGGGGCGGTTCGTCGGCTACGATGGCAAGCGAGGAGGGGTCGCCGTGTTCAAACTGTTCACCATCACCGAAGCCACGCGCCTCCTGCCCGTGATCGAGGGGCACGTGGCCACGCTCCAACGCGCCAGCCACGACGCCGAGGAACTGAAGCAGCGTCTCGCCGTGATCGGCCAGCAGCGGAGCAGCGGGCGTACCGCCGGCGGCGTCGAGTCGCAGAACCTCCTGCAGGAGCTCTCGTTCCTGGCGGGCTGTGCCCACGCCGCGAAGGCCGAACTCGATCGCCTCGGCGTCGAACTCACCGACCTCGAAGGCGGCACCGTGGCGATTCCCGCCAGCGTGGCGGGAGAGGTCGTCGCGCTCACCTGGGCCCGCGGTCAAGACGAGATCACCCATTACCGACGCCTGACGGGCGACGCCGATCCGCACCCGCTGCCGTCCGACGTCCGCGTCCAGCAGGCCTGACGGGCGCGCCTCAGGGCAGGATCAGCGCCGGCTCGAAGCGCAACGCGTCGGCCGCCACGAAGCGCACGACCGTCCCCGGGATCGTCGGCACGTGGACGGGCGCGTCGCCGTGGACGTGGCCGAACACCAGCGCGTGCGGCGCCGCGGCCGCGACCGCCGCGAGCATCTCCGACGCGTCCCCACGCGGGTTCGTGGGTGGGAAGTGCAGCATCACCACGAGACGACCGGAACCGAGCGAAGCGGCGGCAGCGAGCGACAGCCGCAAGCGCTGGAGTTCCCGCAGGTAGATGCGCTCGTCGTGCGCTTCGCCGCCCGGCCCGCCCGGCACGACCCAACCGCGCGTACCGGCGACGATCACGTCGCCGATGCGCACCGCGTCGTGTTGGATGGCGTGCATCCCCTCCGGCAGCACCGCCCGGAGCTTGCGCAACGACGGCCACCAGTAGTCGTGGTTGCCTCGCAGCAGGACCGAACGGCCCGGGAGCGCGGCGATGGCCTCGAGATCGGGGAGGGCGTCCTCGAGCCGCATCGCCCACGAGATGTCACCGGGCACGAGGACCAGGTCGTCCTCCCCCACCACGCGGCACCAACCCTCGAAGAACGCCTCGGGGTGGCGTTGCCACGTACCGCCGAACACGTCCATCGGCTTGGGATCACGGCTCGACAGGTGCGGGTCGGCGATCGCGAAGACGCGCACGCTGGTCTACCCGCTCCCAGCCACCCGGCGTGGCTGCGAGGACACCGCGTCGCCGGCGCCCTCGACGTCCGCTGCGGCGTCGGCACCCGGCCGCCAATCCGCCGGGCGCCCCCGGAGGCCGAGCCGCCAGGCCACACCCGCGACCACGCGCTCGCCCGCGCGCCCGTCGCCGTAGGGGTTCGGGGCGGCGCGCATCGCCGCCAGGGCGGCGGGGTCGTCGAGGAGCTCGAGCAACCCCGCCTCGACCCGGACCGGATCGTTGCCGAGGAGCCGCAGCGTGCCCGCCGTGACGCCCTCGGGGCGCTCCGTGACGTTGCGCAGCACCGCCACCGGCGTCCCGAGCGCGGCCCCCTCCTCCTGCAGGCCGCCCGAGTCGGTGATCACGAGGCGCGCCGCGCGCAGCAGCGCGAGCATCGCCAGGTAGTCCCAATCGTCGTCGAGCACCACGTTCGGTAGCGTGCCCAGGACGGGCACCACCGCGCCGCGCACGGCGGGGTTGCGGTGCATCGGGTACACGAAGACGTGGTCCGGGTGCGCGCGAGCCGCGGCCGCCACGGCCGCGGCGAGGCCGGCCATCACGGGCAGGTTCTCGCGCCGGTGCATGGTGACGGCGACGAGCGGACGGCCGGCCGGCACGTGGGAGGGCAGCTCGGCGCGCCTGACGGCCCACTGCACCGCGTCCACCGCCGTGTTGCCGGTCACCAGCATCCGTTCGTCGGTCTTCCCCTCACGCAGCAGGTGCTCGCGCGCCAACGGCGTCGGTGGCAGGTCGAGGTCGGTCACGACGTCGGTGAGGCGCCGATTCGCCTCCTCGGGGAACGGCTCACGCAGGTCGAACGAACGCAGTCCGGCCTCGACGTGGGCGACCGGGACGCCCTCGAAGAAGGCGGCGAGCGCGACGGCGACCGTGCTCAGCGTATCGCCGTGCACGAGCACGTAGTCGGGCGCCTCGGCCCGCAGCGCCTCCGCGGCGGCCGCGACCGTTCGTCCGAACGCGTCGGCCAGCGTCGCACCGGGACGCATCAGCGCCAGGTCGACGTCCGGGGTCAGGCCGAAGACCTCCAGCATGCGGTCGAGCTGCTCGCGGTGCTGGCCGGTGACGACGATGCGCGGCTCCAGTCGTGGGTCACGCTGCAACGCGTGCACGACCGGGGCCATCTTCGACGCCTCGGGGCGCGTACCGAACGCGACGACGACGCGTGGCGCGCCGCTGCGCACCACCGCACGACCCGCGCTCACCGTGCTCGGGGCTCGTCGGCGACCATCGTCGCCAGGCGCCGCCGCTCGTCGTCCACCTCGCGCAGGCGCAAGTAGGAGACCATGCCGATCAGCAGCACCGCCGCGACCACCGTCCCGAGGAGCAGGACCAGCGGGGTCTGCGACAGCAGCATCCCCAGGGCGCCCAGCACCAGCGTGGCACTCCAGAGGACGAGGACCGTCACGCGCGGGCTGCCGGACCGGCTGCGCAGGAGGTCGTGCAGGTGGTCGTTCGCTGCGACCGTCGGGTTCGCGCCGCGACGCAGGCGCCGCAGCGTCACGTGCGTGATGTTCAGCACCGGCAGCGCCAGGATCAACACCGGCGCCATCACCGTGACGGCGGCGGTCATCTTGAGGGCGCCGAGGACCGAGACGGCCGCCAGCACGTACCCCAACAGGTACGCACCGGAGTCACCCATCGTGATCGTGGCCGGGTTGAAGTTGTGCCGCAGGAAGCCGAGCGCCGCGCCCGCCAGCGCCGCCAGGATGAGCACCGAGGCGCCCCGGTCGGGGAACTGCAGCGCGACGGCGAAGAGGCTCAGGCTGGCGATCGCGGCGATGCCCGACGACAGGCCGTCGACGCCGTCGATGAAGTTGAAGGCGTTCGTGAACCCGACCACCCAGAGCAACGTGAGCGCGACGGAGAGCACCTCCGGCATGAACACGTAGCCGGAACCGGCGAAGTAGTTGGTGACGAAGTCGATGCGCACGCCGTTGACGACCAGGATGCCCGCCGCCAGGAACTGCGTCGCGAGACGCATCGCCGCCGGCACCTCCCAGATGTCGTCGATGAAGCCCACCAGCGCCATCAGCGAGCCACCGAGCACGATCGCGAGCAGCTCGACGCGGTAGCTCTCGATGGCCGAGGGAGCGATGATGCTGCCGACCAGCATCGCCAACAGGAAGCCGGCGAGTATCGCGATGCCACCGATGTTGGGGACCGCGCCCTCGTGCATGCGGCGACCGTTGCCGTGGCTCGCGCCGCCGACCTGCACCGCCTGGACCCGCAGCGCGAAGCGGCGGACCCGCGGCACGAGGAGACCGACGGTGACGAGGGCGACGACGAAGGCGGCCAGGAAGAGCGGAGCGTACGCGACCAGCGACAGCGGCACGAGCTTCATGCTAGCACCACATCCGCGCGTCCGAGGGCAGAAATCCGACGTCCCTCAGCGCGTGCCGTAGATGCGATCGCCGGCGTCGCCCAGGCCCGGCACGATGAAACCACGCTCGTCGAGCCGCTCGTCCCGGGCGGCCAAGATGATCTCGACGTCCGGATGCGCAGCCTGGACACGCGCGACGCCCTCGGGCGCCGCCAGGATGCACAGCAACCGCGGCAGGCGCACGCCGCGCTCCAGGAGCAGGTCGAGCGCCGCGACCGCACTGCCGCCGGTGGCGAGCATCGGATCGAGCACGAACACCTCTCGCTCGTCGATGTCGCTCGGGAGCTTCAGGAAGTAGCGCACGGGCTCGAGCGTGGTCTCGTCGCGGTAGAGGCCCACGTGGCCCACGCGGGCGGCCGGCACCAGCGTCAAGATGCCGTCGGCCATCACCAGTCCGGCGCGCAAGATGGCGACCAGCGCCAGCTTCTTCCCCGCCAGGCGGCGCACGCGCGCGGTGGCGACCGGCGTCTCGACCACGGCGTCCTCGAGCGGCAACGAGCGCATGGCCTCGAAGGCCATCAACATGCTGATCTCCGCGCAGAGCGCGCGGAACTCGCGCACGCTGGTGTCGCGGTCGCGCAGGATCGACAGCTTGTGCTGCACGAGCGGATGGTCGACGACGGTCACGGGCATGAGGGGTACCTCCGAGGCGCTCGGGGCGTGGGCCGGCCAGCAGGATCACACCAGAAGAACGCCCGGACGATGCGCATCGTCCGGGCGTGATCGTGGCGGAGAGGGTGGGATTCGAACCCACGGTACCGCATAGCAGTACAACGGTTTTCGAGACCGTCCCGTTCAACCACTCCGGC
>SLSM01000153.1 GCA_007130445.1 Trueperaceae bacterium
AGATGCGTCCATCTGCCGCCGTGCACACAGGCCGTACCGGCCGCGTCGTCACCACGCTCATCGTCGGGCTCACCCTGATCCTGGCTTCGTGCGGAACGCAGCCGCCCCCGGCCACGCTCACGCTGTCCAGCGTCACCGCCGTGCCCGGGCAGCTCTTCTTCTATGACCTGTCCGGCGAGCACATCCGAGGCGACGCCGCCGTGTACGTGTGCGACGTGGAGGCGCCCGAGCCAGCCGTGGTCACCGCAACCGGTGACATCGTCCCCGGAACCAGCCGCGCCGGCGTCGTGATCCGCTTCCGCATGCCCTACCTGGGACCCGTTCAACGCGACTGTGACGTTCGCGTCGAACAACCTTCCGCGGATGGGGTCGAGGTCGCAGCGCTCGCAACCACGCTCGCCTACACGCCGCCCCTCGCGCTTTCGGACCTCGTGGCGGTGAACGCAACGCCGAACTACGACCTGTTCGGCGCGAACATCCGAGGCGACGCCGCCGTGTTCGTGTGCAACGTACGGGCGGCTGCGGCGGTGGTCCGCGACGCCGACGGTGAGATCGTCGGCGTCACCAGCCGCGCCGGTGCGGTCGTGCGGTTCCGGGTCCCGGACCTCGGATCCGACGCGCTGGACTGCGAGGTACGCGTCGAGCAGCGCCTCGGTGACGAGGTCGAGGTCGCGGTGCTGGCGACGACGCTCGCCTTCAGCAAGTGGATGCCACTCGAAGGCAAGAGGGTCCTCGTCTACACGTCGATCTACTCGGGCAACAGCGAACGGAACCCGCGCGCGCGCTTCGACGCCGCGATCCTGTCGGTCGAGGACGCAGAGGGGCTGAACCTCACGATCGTAGACGGGTCGTTCCAGGAGTACTTCGACGGCGACGTCGCGCTCCGGTTCCGCGATCGCCTCGTCGACGAGGAGTGGGACGCGGTGGTGTTCATCGAGGAGCAGTGGGACATCCCGCGCGATGTGCTGCGAGCCATCTCGAGCTACCTCACCGAGGACTCCGGGCGGGCGCTCGGCAGCTACTGGCTGCCGTTCGAGGACAGCCGGCGCGGCGCTCGTGCGCGGACGTTCGCGGCGTCGTTCGGCGCGGTCGTCACGCCCGACGACAACGTCACGCCGGTCGACGGTGGAAGGGTCGGCATAACGTTCTCGGACGGCCTCGCGCAAGGCCTCTCGAGCGCGCAGTACGAACTCGTGAACGACGGCTTCTACGTCGCGTCGTACGCCACTCGACTCGACTCCGCACCCGGCGCCATCAGTCTCTGCGACTACCTCGACGCCGCCAACGGCTCGTGCGCCGTCGGCAACTCGAACTCGACGAGTCTCTACCTCGGCTTCACCCTGGCGCCCCTGGCGGGGTCGACGGCGGGCAGCGATCTCGAGGTGCTCCTCAGCAACGCACTCCGCTACGTCATCCTCGACGACGTCGAGCCGCTCGACGGCTTCTGACGCGAGCGTGCGTTCACCGTTTCCGTTCCCGTGAGGCCGCCCGCTGCCCTCAGGGGAACGCGGTGTGGAAGAAGATGCCGTCGAGGTTGATGTTGGTGCGCACCGCCCCGAGCAGGCGCAGCACGGTGCCGGCGCCGATGCTCGGGCCCTCGACCCCGCCCGAGAGCACCCGCACGCCCGCCAACGCCGGGTCGTCGAAGCGGAACACGTCCATCAACCGCTCCGCCCCGAACACGGCCGGCAGCCCCGCGTCCGGGGGATCGCTCGCCACGACCCGGAAGACCGACTCGCCCTGCTGGCCGAACAGCCCGATCGCCAGGTCCTCCGGGGCGTAGGCGAAACGCTCGAAGCGCAACGCGCAGCCGTTCATCGCCCCCAGCACCGGCTCGGCGCGCTCATGGCCGCGACCCTCGGCGAGGCGCAGGCCCGGCGCAGGCTCGAACAGGAGCAACCGCGGCTGCGGCGTCCAGTTCCAGATCACGGCGAAGAACGTGACCTCGTCGTCGCGTCCGGTCGCGAACACCACCAACGGTCGCAGCGCGGCCGACACGGCGCCGAGCGTGGCGGCCATGTCGCTCAGCATCCCCTCGCGACCGCCCCCCTGCACGCGTGCGGGCGTCGCTCGGTACCAGCCGGCGAAGCGCGCGTGCATCGCCTGCCAGGCGTCCAGGTCGTGCGTCTCGAGCGACCAACCGTCCGGCAACAGGCCCACGGAGGCGACGAAGCGTGCCGCCTCGGCGCCGCGCTCGCCCGCCGGGATCGGCGCGCGGGGGTTGCGCCACGGTCGCAGCGCCGGCTCGACCTGGCGCACCGCCTCGGCGAGCAGCTCGACGGCCACCACGCCATCGCTCACGCCCGGCAGCGGCAGCGCCCGGCGCAACTGCGGCTCGCACACGCCGTCGGCGGCAGCGGCCCAGCCCGCCGTCGCCAGCAGGGCGAGGACGACGGTCAGTGCGGCCAGCCGCCGCATGGTCAGAACAACGCCGCCACGTCGACCTCTTCGCCGGGCTGCACGTAGGCCGTGTCCATCTGCGCCAACTGCAGCCGCCCGGAGACGTCGTCGTTGACGGCGTGCCAGTAGGTGTAGGCCTCGAGCACCCAGATGCCCGACTCGCGCGTGCCGTTGCCGGAGCCCTTCACGCCGCCGAAGGGCAGGTGGGCCTCGGCGCCGTTGGTGGTGTTGTTGATCGAGCTCATGCCGGCCTGGATGCGGCTCTTGAAGCGGTACGCCCAGTCGCGGTCCATGGTGTAGATCGCGCTCGAGAGGCCGTAGTCGACGGCGTTGGCGGCCTCGATGGCGGCGTCCACCCCGTCGACCTTCACCAGGTTGATGGTCGGCCCGAACACCTCCTCCTGGAACAGGCGCATCCCGGGCTGCACGCCCGTCCACACGGTCGGCCAACCGTAGTACCCGGCCTCGGGATCGCCGCCGACCCAGCCGGCCGGGGCGTTGCCCTCGTCGATGCGCCCCTGGCCGTAGGCGAGCGTGGCGCCGTCCTCGCCGCCCCACTCGTAGTGCTCCTGCCAACGCTCGAAGAAGCGCTCGTTGATGAAGGGGCCGTAGAAGACGTCGTCGTGCGCGACGGGGTCGCCGATGCGCACCTCCGCGACGCGCGCCAGGAAGCGCTCGACGAAGGCGTCGTAGATCGGCGCGTCGATGATCACGTTGCCCGCCGACGTGCAACGCTGACCGCCGGTCGCGAAGGCGCTGAAGAGCGCGCCCTGCACGGCGTTGTCGAGATCGGCGTCGCGCAGCACGATCAGCGGGTTCTTGCCACCGAGCTCGAGCGTCGGATGGAGCAGGTTGCGCCCCGCCGCCTCGCCCACCATGCGCCCGACGGCAGTGGAGCCGGTGAAGGCGAACTTGTCGAGCCGGCCCTCGTCCATCATGTCGATCAGGAACGCGCCCGCGGCGTCCTTGCCGCCGCCGAACACCACGTTCAGCACGCCGGGCGGCAGGCCGGCCTCCTCGAACAGCCTCGCGAAGGCGTACGACACCGCCGGGGCGTCCTCGGACGGCTTCCACACGATGGTGTTGCCGGTCACGAGGGCGGGCACGATCTTCCACGACGGCACCGCCACCGGGAAGTTGCCCGCGGTGACGATCCCGACCACGCCGAGCGGTCGGCGGTAGGTGGTGAGCTCCTTGTTCGGCATCTCGGACGGCACGGTCTGGCCGTAGAGCCGCCGCCCCTCGCTCTGGAAGAAGCGGCAGGTGTCGATCGCCTCCTGCACGCTGCCGCGCGCCTCCTTCAGCGTCTTGCCCATCTCGCGCGTCACGAGCCTCGAGAGCGACTCCTTCTCGCGCTCGATGGCGTCGCCGACCTTGCCGAGCAGTTCGCCGCGGATCGGCGCGGGCGTCGTGGACCAGGCCGGGAACGCCGCGCGGGCGGCGATGCAGGCGTCACGCACCTGCTCGCGGGTCGCCTCGGCGAAGACGCCGACGACGTCGGCGCGGTTGCCGCTCGAGCGGCTCTCGAAGGTGCGTTCTCCGGCGACGACGTGGCCGCCGATCAGGTGACCGTGGGTGGTGGGCATGGCGACTCCTCCGGAGCGGGCGTGGAGCGGAGCGAACGCGTTCAGGACGCTGTTCACCTGCTGTGCTCACGATACGAGCAGGCTACCACGGGCGCGTCGCTGGCACGGTCGCAGTGCAGCTGGGACGACGGCACGAACGGCCGATCCGTCGGCACGTGCCGCGGTCGCGCATCGGCACGCACGACGACCGTCTACAATGCCGCCATGAAGGAACTCGTGTTCCTGGTCGAAGACGCCCCAGAAGGCGGCTACACGGCACGCGTCCTCGGTGCCGCCATCTTCACCGAGGCGGACGACTGGGACGCACTCCAGGTGAACGTTCGCGACGCGGTCGACGTCCACTTCGAGCATGACGCTCGCCCCGCGGTCGTCCGGCTCCATCACGTCCGCGACACGCTGATCGCGCTCTAGGCGTGTGACGCCGCGACTCCCACGGGACGTCTCAGGGCGCACCGTCATCACGGCCCTCGAGCGCTTCGACGATCGCGTCGTTCGGCGAAGCGGCAGCCACGTGCGTCTCGAACACCAGGGGCCACCTCCGCACGCAATCACCGTGCCGGACCATCCGGCGCTTCGCCTCGGCACACTCGCTGGGATCGTGGTCGACGTCGCTCGCGCTCGCTCCCTCACGCGCGACGAGATCGTCGAAGCACCGCGACGAGGTTGACGAACGCTGGCGGCGCCCGTATCGCGCCGCCGGCAGCGGCCCAACCGGGACGCTCGTCCCGGGCAGCCGCCGCGTACGATCACGCGAGACCACCGCGCGCCGCGCGGCGCGCGAAGGAGACAGCCGTGACCGAGCCGCCTCGCAACGCCCTCACCCCCCGCACGTTGATCCTCGGCGCGCAGATGCTGTTCGTCGCGTTCGGCGCCCTGGTGCTGGTGCCGCTCCTCACCGGTCTCGACCCCAACGTCGCGCTGTTCACGGCCGGCGCGGGCACGCTGGCGTTCCAGATCATCACCGGCTTCAGCGTGCCGGTCTTCCTGGCGTCGTCGTTCGCGTTCATCGCGCCGATCGCCTTCGGCGTCGCCGAGTACGGCATGTCGGCCACGCTGTCGGGCCTGGTCGCGGCGGGCGTCGTGTACATGCTCCTGGCGGCCCTGGTGCGCGCCCGCGGCGTCGCGATCGTGCACAGGGTGCTGCCGCCGATCGTGACGGGCCCCGTGATCATGGTCATCGGTCTCGCGCTCGCCCCCGTGGCCGTGAGCATGGCGACGGGAACGGCGGTGGGCGACTACAGCGGCCGGGCCCTGGCGATCGCACTGGTGTCGCTCCTGGCGACGGTGATCACGTCGATCTTCGCGCGTGGCCTGCTCAAGCTGGTGCCGATCCTGGTCGGCATCGCCGTCGGCTACGTGAGCGCCGCGGCGCTCGGCATGGTCGACCTCACGCCCGTGCGCGACGCGGCCTGGTTCATGGTGCCGTCGTTCGTGCTGCCCACCTTCTCGCTGCCCGCGATCCTCTTCATCCTCCCCGTCGCCATCGCGCCGGCGATCGAGCACGTCGGCGACCTCATCGCGATCCGCGGCGTCACCGGCCAGGACTACCTGAAGAAGCCCGGCTTGCACCGCACGCTCTTCGGCGACGGCGTCGCCACGAGCATCGCCGGCTTCCTCGGTGGGCCGCCGAACACCACCTACTCCGAGGTGACCGGCGCCGTCGCGCTCACCAAGGCGTTCAACCCGCTCATCATGACCGTGGCCGCCGTCCTGGCGATGGTCCTGGCGTTCGTCGGCAAGCTCGGCGCGCTGCTCGCCACCATCCCGACGCCGGTGATGGGCGGTATCCTCGTCATCCTGTTCGGGTCGATCGTCGTCGTCGGCATCTCGACGCTGGTCCGCGCCCAGGTCGACGTGACCGAGACGCGCAACCTGATCATCGCCGCCGTGGTGCTGGTGTTCGGCGTCGGCGGCATGGCGTTCCGCTTGGGCGAGTTCAGCGTCGAGGGCATCGGCCTGGCGGGGATCGCCGGCGTCGTCCTGAACCTGGTGCTGCCGCGGACGCTCGGGGCGAAGGCGGCGACACGGGACGGCTGAAACGCGGACGTCACGCCCCGTCGATCATGCGACCGAGGCTTGGCACCTCGACCGTGAAGCGCGTTGCGCCCGGCTCG
>SLSM01000323.1 GCA_007130445.1 Trueperaceae bacterium
CACCAAGACGCCGGACGAGCACTTCGTCCTCGATCGCCTGCCCGGCCATCCGCACGCGGTCGTGATGGCGGGCTTCTCGGGTCACGGCTTCAAGTTCGGCGCCGTGCTCGGCGACGTCGCGGCTGCGCTCCTCGACGGTGACGCGGACGCGTTCGACCTCGGTCCGTTCGGGTTGGCGAGGCGCGGCGGGGTCGGGAGCACGGCGTGACGGGGCGGACCGACGCGGGTCGTCGCCTGCAAGGGAAGACGGCCATCGTGACGGGCGCGTCGTCCGGCATCGGGCGCGCCATCGCCATCACCTTCGCTCGTCACGGAGCGAACGTCGTGATGGCCGACGTCCGCGACGACCCACGCGAGGGAGGGGACCCCACGCCCACGGCCATCGAGCGCGAGGGCGGTCGCGGGCGCTTCGTGCACGCCGACGTCTCGCGTTGGCGCGACGTCGACGCGCTGGTCCAGGCCGCCGTCGACGACTTCGGCAGGCTCGACGTGATGGTGAACAACGCGGCCATCAGCCCCGACCTGTCGCTCCTCGAGACCAGCGAGGAAGACTGGGATCGCGTGATGGCGATCAACCTCAAGGGCGTGTTCTTCGGTTGCAAGCGCGCCGTACAGCAGATGCTCGAGCAGGATCCGGTCGACGACGTTCGCGGCCGCATCGTCAACGTCTCGTCGCAGCACGGGATGATCGCCGCTCCGAACGCGCTCGCGTACGGCACCAGCAAGGCGGGCGTCGTGTACCTCACGCGGCAGGTCGCCGCGGACCACGCCGCGCGCGGTATCGTCTGCAACGCCGTCGCGCCGGGCAAGATCGAGACCGGGAAACCGGGTCCCGCGGCGTCCGAGGCGGCGCTGCGGTACTCGCGCGAGCGCACGCCGATGCCGCGGCTGGGAAGGCCGCAGGACGTCGCGAACGCGGCCTTGTTCCTGGCGAGCGACGAGGCGACCTTCATCACCGGTGAGAACCTCATGGTGGACGGCGGGTGGATGGCGAGCTGAGCGCGCATCGATCGCGCGGCGATCGCGGCGTCGCCGTGGTCGGTGGCATACCAACGCTCGCCCGACGGAACGCGTACATTGCAGCCGTGGCATCGCACCATCCCGGATCAGGCGCCTTCAGCGGCTTCGGCCCCGCCGTCACCGACTGGTTCGTGGCGCTCGCCAGCGACGACTCGCGCGCCTTCTGGCAAGCGACCCGCGACGTCTGGCAGCGCGACATCCGGTCGCCGCTCGAGGCGCTGCTGACGGAGCTGGCTGCGGAGGTCGGTGGGCGCGTGAAGCTCTTCCGCCCGTACCGCGACATGCGCTACGCGTCCGCGGACGCGGGACCGATCAAGCCGCAGGCGGGCGGTCTCGTGCGAACCGCCGAGAGCGCGTCGTCGCGCTACGTCGAAGTGTCGATCGAGGGCTTCTACGCAGGGCGCGGCATGTACCGCTTCGAGCGCGACCAGCTCGAGCGCTTCCGGGCGGCGGCGCTCGAGCCGCGCAGCGGCGAGCGCCTCGCGGCGCTGCTCGCGCGTGCCGAGGCCGACGCCTTGGAGATCGGTGGGGACGCCCTCAAGACCGTCCCGCGCGGTGTGGCGCGTGACCATCCGCGCGCCGCCCTGCTGCGCCGCAAGGGCTTGTTCCTCGGCGCCACGCTGCCGCCCGGAGCGGCGCTCGAGACGAGCGCGCCGCGCGACCATGCGCGGCGCGTGTGGGCCGCGGCCGACGAGGTCATCGCGTGGTTGGACGCGTACGTGGGGCCGAGCGAACTGCCGCGGCCGGGGCGGCGCTGAGCGCATGGCACCTGTCGGCGACGGACCCCTGGCATCGATCGACACCGTGTTCCTCGACCTCGATGGCTGCGTGTACTTCGGCGACGAGCTCGCCGACGGCGCCGTCGAGGTGGTGGAGGGCCTGCGCTCGAGCGGGCGGCGCGTCGTGTTCCTCACCAACACCAGCTACATGCGAGCCGTCACGGTGGCGGCCAAGCTGCGCCGTCTCGGGATCGACGCGGAGTCGGACGACATCGTCCTACCCGTCGAGGTCTTGGGCGATCACCCTGCGCTGCGCGACGGACCAAGGGTCTGGTACTTCGGGCCCGACGGCGTCCGTGACGCGGTGGCCGAGGTCGCCGAGCTCGCCCAGCGGCCGGAGGATGCGGATCTCGTCTTGCTCGGGCGCGATACCGCCCTGACCTACGACGACCTCACCGACGCCATGCGCGTCCTGGTGCGGGACGGTCGCTTGCTGGCGCTGAACGCGGATCCCCAGGTGCCGATCGGTGGCGGCCGCGTCGTGCCGGGGATCGGCGCCATCGCCGCCGCGCTGACCTACGCCAGTGGCGTGCGCGCGGAGGTCGTCGGCAAGCCGTCGGCGACCTTCTTCGAAGCGGCCATGCGACGCTACGGGGCCACCGCGGAGCGATCCGTCATGATCGGCGACACGCTCGACTCGGACATCGCAGGGGGCAACGGCGTCGGCATGCGGACGGTGCTGCTGGGCTACGGTTCGCCCTCGGCGCTCGAGCCGCCGCCGGTGCCGGACCACCACGTGCCGGACCTACGCGCTGCGTGGGCGTTGTTCGCCGGCGCCAGCACGCCGCGCTGACCACCAGCGGAGCCGCTCAGGCCGTCGCTCGCGTGGCCCCCGCGGCCCACACCGCCAGCCGCTCGTACGCTCGCTCCAGCGGCGCATGCGACAAGTCGGCGATGCTGTGGCCGACGCTCAAGTACGCGACGCGACCCGCACCCCAGCGCCGCGTCCAGGCGACCGGGACGCGGACGCCGTCGAGCCACGGGTACGGTTCCGCGTCGAACGTCAGGTGCGCGTGGACCTGGACCGCTGGGTCGACCAACATCGCGTAGCGCTCGGTCTCGAGCTCCACCGCCGGCAGGTCGCCTAGCAGCGCACTGCCCGGGTCGAAGACGACGCGGTGCCGATGCATGTCGCCGGGGTGGCCGACGAACTGCCCGCCGACGAGCCACTGGTACGACAAGGCGTTCCTGAACGCGTCGCCCATGCCGCCATGGATGCCGACCAGGCCGAGACCGCGCTCCACGGAGGCCACGAGCGATCGCTCCGCCTTGGCCTCGAGCGTCCCCATCGTCCAGTTCGGGACGAGCAAGGCGAGCTGGTCCAGGGCGTCGGCGTCGAGGAGGCGGTCGAGGTCGCGGATGACCTCGCTCTCGATGCCGTGGGTGGCGAGGCGCTCGGCGGTCCAAGCGGCCACGCCGTCCGGGTCGTGTCCGCTCCAGCCACCGGTGAGGATCCAGGCGCGTGCCGGGCGATGCGTGTCCATGAGGTGCAGTGTAGGTCGGGATGCCTCGGTTGGCGACGGACGCGAGCCCCGATCGTCAGGCGCCTTCGCCAGAGCGCGAGACCTGGCATACTCGCGTATGCCCGATCTCCCATCGAGCGGCGCTCCACGGGTCGCGCGCGTTCCGCAGCGTGTCGCGGTCTTCGTCCCTTGCTACGTCGACACGCTCTTCCCGGAGGCGGCGCAGGCTGTGGTCGTGGTGTTGGAGCGGCTCGGTGTCGAGGTCGCCTTCCCGCGTGCGCAGACCTGCTGCGGCCAGATGCACGTCAACACGGGCTACCAGCGCGAGGCGCTGGCGATGGTGCGGACCTTCGTGCGCGCCTTCGCCGACGCCGAGGCGGTCGTCGCCCCGTCGGCCTCGTGCGTGGCGCTCGTCCGCGACCACTACGCGCACCTCGCGGCGCGCTCGGGCGACGCAGCCTTGGAGCGCGCCGTGGCGGATGTCGTCCCGCGCGTGCGCGAGCTGAGCGAGTTCCTGGTCGACGACCTCGGCATCGAGGACGTCGGCGCCTCGTTCCCCCACGCGGTCACGTTCCACCCCACCTGCCACTCGGTGCGCATGCTGCACGTCGGCGACCGTCCTCGACGGCTCTTGCGCCAGGTCCGAGGACTCCGGCTCATGGAGCTGCCGCGGAGCGACCAGTGCTGCGGTTTCGGCGGCACCTTCGCCGTGAAGAACGCCGACACGTCCGCGGCGATGCTCGCCGACAAGGTCGCGGACGTCATCGGCAGCCGTGCCGAGGTGCTCGTGGCGGCCGACAACTCGTGCCTGATGCACATCGGAGGCGGCCTCTCGCGCCAACGCACCGGCGTACGCACGATGCACCTGGCCGAGGTCCTGGCCAGCACCGAGGGGGCGGGCGCGTGAGCGCAGAGGGTGCGGCGCGGGTGCCGTTGCCCTACCTGCAGGCCGCCTCCGCCGCGCTGCAGGATGCGCAACAGCGCCGCAACCTTGCCACCGCGACCACCACCATCCGCGCCAAGCGCGCCGCCGTCACCGAGGAGATGCCGGACTGGGAGGCGCTGCGGGCGGCCGGCGCGGCGATCAAGGCGCACACCCTGGCCAACCTCGCGCACTACCTGGAGCGGCTCGAGGCGAGCGTCACGGCCGCTGGCGGTCGCGTCCATTGGGCCCGCGACGCGGCGGAGGCCAACGCGCTGGTACGCGACCTGGTTCGCGCGACCGGCGCGCGCGAGGTCATCAAGGTCAAGTCGATGACGACCGACGAGATCGGCCTCAACCGCGCCCTCGCCGAGGACGGCGTGCGGGCGATCGAGACCGACCTCGCGGAGCTGATCGTGCAACTCGCCGGCGAGGCGCCCTCACACATTCTGGTGCCCGCGATCCACAAGAACCGCGCAGAGATCCGCGCGCTCTTCGTGCGCGCCTTCGGCCTCGCGCCCGAGGCGCTGTCCGACGATCCCGCCGAGCTCGCGGGCGCAGCGCGACGGTACCTGCGCGAGCGCTTCCTGGACACGGGCATCGCCGTCTCGGGGGCCAACTTCGCCGTCGCCGAGACGGGCAGCGTGTGCGTGGTCGAGTCCGAGGGCAACGGCCGGATGTGCACGACCCTGCCGCACACGCTGATCAGCGTGATGGGCATCGAGAAGGTCCTGCCGCGTTGGCGCGACCTCGAGGTCTTCCTCCAACTGCTGCCACGCTCGTCCACGGCCGAGCGGATGAACCCCTACACGAGCGTGTGGACCGGCGTGCATGAGGGTGACGGCCCGCGGGCGTTCCACCTGATCCTCCTCGACAACGGCCGCTCGCGCACACTCGCGGACGAGGTCGGTCGCGAGACGCTGCGCTGCATCCGTTGCAGCGCATGCCTGAACGTCTGCCCGGTCTACGAGCGCGTCGGCGGGCACGCCTACGGTTCGGTCTACCCGGGTCCGATCGGCGCCATCTTGAACCCACAGTTGCGCGACGAGCCCCGCGACGAGGCGCTGCCCTACGCGTCGACGCTCTGCGGCGCCTGCTTCGAGGTCTGCCCGGTCGCCATCGACATCCCCCGCATCCTGGTCGAGCTGCGCCACCGCACCGTCGAGCGCAAGCGCGAGCGCAGCCCGTTGCCGGTCCCCTCGGCGGAGGACGCCGCCATGCAACTCGCCGCGGGGGTGTTCTCGAACCACCGACGCTACGAGGCCGCCCAGCGTATGGCCCGCTGGGGACAGCTGCCCTTCGTACGCCAGGGTGCGCTCCGCTCGCTGCCGGGTCCGCTGGCGGGCTGGAGCGTCGTGCGCGACCTGCGGCCCCTGCCGCGACAGACGTTCCGTGAGTGGTGGCGGACGCGCACGGCAGCAGAGCGCGCCACTTCGGCGGATACGGGTGGTGGCGACGATGCCTGAGGACGCCCGGGCCGTGCTGCTCGCCGCCGTTTGGCACGCCACCCAGGGTGTGCGCGATGCCGACGTCGACGCGGCGTATGCGGCGCTGGAGCGTCGTTACCGGCGCAGTGGCGAGTCGGTCGAGGCCGACCGGCTCGAGCGTCTCTGCGAGCGGCTCGCCGACTACGGTGTACGGGTGTCGCGAGTCCGTGGTGAGGGTGTCGCGAAGGCCGTGGCCGATTGGGTCGAGGAGCGACGGGTGCGTTCGTGGGTGGTGCCAGCCGGCCTCGAGGATGCTTGGCTGGCTCGGGTGCGCGACGTACGCGTCGTCTCCGACGACGCTGAGCCGAGGGTACTCGACGCCGCCGACGCCGTGGTGACGGGCTGCGCGGTGGCGGTGGCGGAGACGGGCACGATCGTGCTCGATGGC
>SLSM01000277.1 GCA_007130445.1 Trueperaceae bacterium
CGGAGCATGCCCATGAGAACCCGTTGGTCCATCGCCATCGCCGCGCAGCTCGCCTGCCTGACCTTCAATGCGCCGGTTGGCGCCGCGGGATTAAGCGGACGCGATGCGCTCATCGACCGCGCGATCGAGCGCGGACTCGATTTCCTGGTTGCGCGTCAGCGCGAAAACGGCAGCTTCCACAGCGGGCACGGCGACACGGTCGGCGTGGTCGGACTGGCGATCGCCCTCTCCGCGTTCACCTGGCCGTTCTGGGCGGCGCTCGTCGGTTCGATGCTCGCCACCGGCGTGCTGGGCCTCTCGATCGACCGGGTGGCGTACGTGCCGCTCCGCAGCGCGCCGCGCAACTCGCTGCTCATCACCGCCATCGCCGTGTCGTTCTTCCTCCAGAACCTCGGCCTGTTGGCGTTCACGAACCGGCAGACGCCGTTCCGGCCCGACACCCCATTGACCACCCCGCTCGCGTTCGACGTCGGTGGCACGCCGGTCATGACGAACTGGCTGCTCGTGGCGATCCCCGTCGTCACGCTCGTGCTCGTGATCGCGCTCACCAGCTTCGTGACCCGGACGCGCCTCGGGAAGGCCATGCGGGCGTCGGCCCAAGACGCCGAGGTCGCCCAGATGATGGGCGTCTCGGTCAACAAGGTCATCGCCACGACCTTCCTGCTCGGCTCGATGCTCGCCGCCGCCGGGGGCGCCATGTGGGGCCTCAACTTCGGGAGCCTCAACCAGCCGGCCATCATGGGCATCCTCCCCGGCATCAAGGCGTTCGCCGCGGCCGTGATCGGCGGCATCGGCAGCCTGCCGGGCGCCGTCATCGGCGCCATGATCATCGGCTTCTCCGAGAACTTCCTGACGGCGCTGTTCCCCCGCACGCCGACGTTCCTCGGCATCACGGAGTTCAAGGACACCTTCGCGTTCGTGCTGCTCATCCTGGTGTTGCTCATCCGGCCGAGCGGCATCGTGGGTGAAGACCTGTCGGAGAAGGTCTGATGGCCAGGATCGTCACGCCTACGGCCTTCGACGCCATCGACCCTGCGAAGCGCATTCGCAACGTCGCCCTCACACTGCTCGCGGTCGGCGTCGGGGTGCTGGTGCTGTGGCTGCTCGAGGGCGCCGGCAGCACCAAGCTGGTCCAGGCGCTGGCGCTGTTCGCGATCTGGGGTGTCGCCACGGTCAGCCTCAACCTCATCAACGGCACGCTCGGCATCCTGTCGCTCGGCCATCACGGCTTCATGCTGATCGGCGGCTACACCACCGGGCTGCTCATGCTCGACGAGGCGGCGCGCCAACGCATCCTGACCTCGGCGCGCTCCACGATGACCGAGGAGACGCTGGCGCTCTCGGTGTCGAACCTGCTGCGCGGCGTCGGCCTCGACGCCTTGACGACGCCGGAGACGCTGTGGGTGCGCTTCCTGATCGCCATCTTCCTGGGTGGGCTGCTCGCCGCCTTCGCAGGGCTGCTCGTCGGCACGCCCAGCCTGCGCCTGCGCGGCGACTACCTCGCGATCGTCACCTTCGGCTTCGGCGAGATCATCCGCCTCACGGCCTCGACGCGTCTCTTCTCCGCCTACACCAACGGCGCGCTCGGCTTCCCGGGCGTCACCAGCGAGTTCGGGAAGAGCATCTGGTGGACCTTCGGCGTGCTCGCCTTCACCGTGTTCGTGATCAGCAAGCTCAAGTACTCGTCGTACGGCCGCGCGATGCAGGCCATCCGGGAGGACGAGATCGCGGCCCAGGCGATGGGGGTGAACGTCGCGTACCACAAGATCCTGGGCTTCGTGATCTCGGCGTTCTTCGCCGGCGTCGCGGGTGGCCTATGGGTCTCGTGGCTCGGTGGCGTCCGGCTCGACTTCTTCCTCTTCCAGCTCACCTTCTTCTTCCTGGTCGCCATCTCCGCCGGCGGCACGGGCTCGATCACCGGCGTGCTGCTCGGGACCGCGGTCGTCGTGTTCGTCCGCCAGTACGGCGACCCGCTCGAGGAGAACTACACGATCCAGACCTGGCTGTACATCGCGTCCGCCACGCTGGCCCTCGCCGCCGCCGGCGCCGTGCTGTTCCGAACGCTGAGACGGCTGCGCCCGCGGCTGCACTGGGGCTCGTGGGTGTTGCTCGGAGGGGCGGCGGTCGCAGCGGTGGTGGCCGCGGTCGATCCGGCCGTGATCGAGGGGACGTTCCGAGGCTTCGGCATGCGCGCGATCTTCCTCTCGGTGCTGCTGATCGTGATCATGGTGTTCCGCCCCGAAGGCATGCTCGGGCGCACGGAGTTCTCCTGGTCGTGGCTCCTGCGTGAGCAGCGCACCGGGCCCACGGACGAGGAACGTACGCAAGACGCCTGGATGTCGAACCCGGCGTTCCGCAGCGACGCCGGCGCCGCCGCCTCGCGTGAGGTCGAGGGCCCGAGCGACGCCGCGGCCCCGGACGACGACGAAGGGGGGCGCTGAGCATGGCCATGCTCGAGGTCGAACACCTCCGTAAGTCGTTCGGCGGGCTGACGGCCACGAACGACGTCAGCTTCCACGTGAACCAGGGCGAGATCGTCTCCATCATCGGTCCGAACGGTGCGGGCAAGAGCACGGTCTTCAACCTGATCACGGGCGTCTACCGGCCGGACGCCGGCGACGTGCGCTTCGAGGGGAAGTCCATCGTCGGGAAGAGCACCAACCAGGTCGTCGACCTGGGGATCGCTCGTACCTTCCAGAACCTGCGCCTGTTCACGAACCTGACGGTGCTCGAGAACGTGCTGATCAGCCAGCACCACCGGCTGCGGTCGAACTGGCTGGCGGCGGTGTTCCGAACGCCTTCCTACCGGCGTCAGGAGCGCTCGATGCGCGAAGTGGCGACCGAGAAGCTGGGGTTCTTCGGTCCGCGTCTCCAGAGCTTCAGATTGCATCAGCCCGTGTACGTCCTGTCGTACGCGAACCGGCGCCGTACCGAGATGGCGCGGGCGATGGCGACCGGTGCCAAGCTGCTGCTGCTCGACGAGCCCAGCGCCGGCATGAACCCGAAGGAGACGAGCGAGATCACCCAGATCATCCGCCGCATGCGAGACGAGGGCGGCTACACGATCGTGCTCGTCGAACACAAGATGAACCTGGTGGGAGAGATCAGCGACCGCGTGGTCGTGCTCGACTACGGCGAGAAGATCGCCGAGGGCGAGTACCGCAGCGTCGTGAACGATCCGAAGGTCATCGAGGCGTACCTCGGCAAGAAGGCGGCCGACGACAAGCGTGAGGAGCTCGCCGATGGCTGAGCGCGAGAAGCTGCTGGAGCTGCGCAAGGTGGGCGCCCACTACGGGCCCATCAAGGTGCTGCACGACATCGACATGGTGATCTACCCCGGCGAGATGGTGTGCCTGCTGGGGGGCAACGCGTCGGGCAAGTCGACCACGCTCAAGACGATCCTCGGCCTGGTGCGCGTCTCCGAGGGCGAGATGACCTTCCGGGGCGAGCGCGCCGACACGCTCACGACCGCCGAGCGCATCCAGCGTGGGATGGCGGTCGTGCCGGAGAACCGTCGCATCTTCCCGAAGATGACCGTACGGGAGAACCTCGAGATGGGGGCGTACCTCCGCAACGACCGCCGGGCGATCGCCGAGGACCTCGAGTACGTGTTCGAGCTGTTCCCGCGCCTGTCGGAGCGCATCGAGCAGCAGGGCGGCACGATGTCGGGCGGCGAGCAGCAGATGCTGGCGATGGGACGTGCCCTCATGAGTCGGCCGAAGCTGATCCTGATGGACGAGCCGTCGATGGGTCTGGCGCCACTCTTCGTGGAGCGGATCTTCGAGATCATCAAGCAGGTCAACGAGCGCGGCATATCGGTGTTCGTGGTCGAGCAGAACGCCAACGTGGCCCTGGGCATCGCCGACCGAGGCTACGTCTTGCAGACCGGTGAGGTGGTCCTGTCCGGCCCGGCCAAGGAACTGCTCAACAACGAGGCCATGAAGCGCGCGTACCTCGGCGAGGTCTGATCGAGTCGGGCGCGGTCCAGCAGGGGAGGAGGAACGTCCCTGGCGGCCCGCGCCCCAACCATCACGCTCACGTATCGCGCCCCGGTCGAGGCCGCCGCGAATCGCCTCGCTCAGCTGGCCCCCGATCGCTGGACCGCCCTGGCGTGGCTCAGCGACGAGGCACCCGTCCCTCCCGCGGTCGATCGCTGATTGCTCCACCCGGTCGCCGCCCTGACGCTCCCGCCGCTGATCGCGTCGTCCTTGACGGGAGCGATGATCCAAGGTGTCTGCACCGTCGTGGCCTTCGTCCCCGTCCCGTTCGTCCGCTACGTGCTGCTCGGGATCCTCGAGAACGCCGGCATCCTGGCGCGGGTCGCGTTCCTCGCCGACGGCCTCATGCGCGCCGTCGGACTGCCGGGCCGTGCCGTGTTGCCGATGGTGCTCGCCATCGGCTGCACGGTGCCCGCGATCCAGTCCACACGCTCGCTCGAGTCGCGCGGCGACCGCCTGCGCGTCGCGCTCGCCCTGCCGTCGATCCCGTGCGGTGCGCGACTGCCGGTCTCCGTCCTCCTGGCCGCCGCTGCGGCTCGTCATGCAGCTCGGCTGGGCGCGCACACGCAGCCTCCTGCAGAGCGCGGGCGGCCCGATCCTCATCGCGGTGGTGGCGGTCTGGGCGCTGCTCGACGTCCAACTGCCGCGTGGGGTGGGGCTCTTCGAGTCCCTGCCGCGCGACTCGACGCCGAGCTCCACCGCTTGGAGGCACGGGGTACGTCGCGCGCATCTCGAGCGGACGAGCGGCCAGCCCCTGGGCGTGGTGCTCGCTGCGCGCGACGTGCGGGCCGACCGTCACCGAGCGCTGGGTCACTCGCAACCGCAGGGGCTGACGGTCAGTCGTCGTCCTGCGTCGGCATCGGCACCGTGATGCCCGGGTCCTCGTCAGGGTCGTAGAGCGTATCGGTCGCCGCGGACAGGAGATCGCTGCGTGACACCAGCTTCACGCGCGGCCGTCCCTGCTCCTTGCCGAGCGTCAACTCGAGACGGTCGATGCGGCGCCATTGCTCGAAGTCGATCGTGTCGACGCCGCGTCGATGCAACAGGTGCTCGATCGCCTCCGGTCGGGGATCGCTCGGCGACGGCAGGTCGTCCGTCAGGAGCGTCGCCACCGTCTCCATGGCGTCGGCCTTGTTGGTCCCGATCACGCCGTTCGGGCCGCGCTTGATCCAACCGGCCGTGTACAGACCGGGGACCGGGGCGCCGGCGTGACGATCCAACACCCGGCCGAGCTCGTTCGGGATCACGCCGCGCTGCTCGTCGAACGGTGCGCCCGGCATCGGGCTGCCGTGATACCCCACCGAGCGCAGCACGAGCTGCGCCGGCCAACGCTCCAGCGCACCCGTACCGACCGATGCCAGCGATCCGTCCTGGCGTTCGATCAACTCGTTGCGCTCCATCGTGATCGCGGCCACACGCTCGCCACTCGCGTCGCTCTCGATCGAGCGCGGGCTGTAGAGGAACCGGAAGGCGACACGACGCGACAGGCCTCGGGCGGGACGGTCCGCGAACCCCCGCAACACCTCGACGTTGCGCTGCGCCGTCTGCTGCGCTGCGAGGAAGCGCTCGCTCGCCGGATGCAGCACGAGATCGCGGGGATCGACGTAGACGTCGGCTCCGGCCAACTCGCCGAACTCGCGCAGCTCCTTGGTCGTGAACTTGGCCTCGGCGGGGCCGCGCCGACCCGCGACGACGACGTCTCGCACCCGCGACTCGCCGAGCGCGTGCAGGGCGTGGTCGGCGATGTCGGAACTGGCGAGCTCGGCGGCCGTCTTGGCCAGGATGCGTGCGACGTCGACCGCGACGTTCCCCACGCCGATGACCACGGCGTGCTCGCCGTCAAGCGGTGGTTCCACCTCGGCGTAGTCGGGGTGGCCGTTGTACCAGGCCACGAAGTCCGTGGCCGGAAGGCTGCCGATCAGGTCCTCGCCTGGGATGCCGAGGCGGCGATCGTCCGGGGCACCGTAGGCGAAGACGACGGCGTGGTAGTGGCGCTTCAACTCGGTGACCGTCACGTCACGACCGACCTCGACGTTGCCCCAGAAGTGCACACGCGGGTC
>SLSM01000291.1 GCA_007130445.1 Trueperaceae bacterium
AGCACCACGAGCGCGCCCCAACCGAACACGCTGCGCCATCCGACGGCGCCGGCCAACCATGCCAGCGGCGTGGCGGCCGCGAGCGCGCCGAGCGAGCCGACGCCGACGAAGACGCTCGACACCGTCGCGAAGGCGCGCGGATCGAACCACGAGGCGAAGGCCTTGAGCGAACCCATGAGCACGCCCGCCATCCCCAGGCCGATCAGCGCGCGGCCGAGCGCCAACCCCACGAAGTCGCTGGCCGAGGCGAACACCAGGCTGCCGGCCACGGCGGCCAGCAGCAGGGCGGGCGTCACGAAGCGGGCGCCGAAGCGATCGAGCGCCGATCCGAGCGGCAACTGCACCGACGCGAACACGAGGAAGAACAGGCTGGTCATCAGGCCGAGCGAGGATGCGTCGAGGCCCACGTCGCGAGCCAGGTCGTCGGCGATCACGGCGTTGGTCGAGCGGTAGAAGAACGAGAGCCAGTACGCGATCAGGAAGACCGCGACCACTGCCCAGCGGCCGGGGGCCGCCTTCAGCGACATGGCGCGACGCTACCACGCACGCCTTCGCGCACAGCGCCCGCCTCGCGTTGGGCGTACCATCGGGCTACGTCCGGACCGGTCCGCAGGACCCGGTGCCGCGAGCCCGACGGAGGGCGCCGCGGCCCCAGGGTGCCGCGCGACCGGTCCCTCACCGAGCCCCACGAGGGAGGCCGTATGCAGCACTTCGGTTTCGAGCGACTCCGCGAGCTCTTGGAGCACCACGCACCGCCGTGCGTGTCGATCTACCAGCCGACGCACCGTCACCACCCCGACAACGAGCAAGACCCCATCCGTTACCGCAACCTCGTGCGCGAGGCGGAGAAGCGCCTCCGCGACGCCTTCGACGGCCCCGAGGTCGCCGCCATCGTCGAGCAACTCGATCGGCAGGGGCAGGACCGCGCCTTCTGGAACCACCGCACCGACGGTCTGGCCGTCCTGGCCTCGCCGGAGCGCTTCGCGTTCGTCGAGCTCCAGCGCTCCGTCGCCGAACGCGTGGTCGTGAGCGACAGCTTCCACGTGAAGCCGCTCGTGCGCGCGCTGCAGTCCGCCGACCGCTTCACGCTCCTCGCGCTCACGCGGCACGAGGCGCGGCTGTACGAGGGGAACCGCTACGCGCTCGACCCGATCGAACTCCCCGACGTGGCGCTCACGCTCACCGAGGCCCTGGGTGAGGAGCGCAGCGAGCCGCACCTCACGGTCGCGTCGTACGGCATGAAGGGCGGCACGGCCGGCGGCGCCGCGATGCACCACGGCCACGGCGGCCGCGACGAGGAGGTCGACGTCGACACCGAGCGGTTCTTCCGCCACGTCGACCGGAAGGTGAGCGAGCACGTGTCGAAGCCGTCCGGGTTGCCGCTGCTGCTCGCGGCGCTGAAGGAGCACCACACCCCCTTCCGCGAGGTGAGCCACAACGCCTTCTTGCTCGAGGGCGGCGTGGAGGGCAACCCCGAGGCGTTCGATCTCGACACCTTGCGCACGAAGGCCTGGGCGGCGCTCGAGCCCTTCTACCTCGGCCGGCTGGCAGAGCTCTCCGATCGCTTCGGCAGCGCTCGGGCGCGTGGCCAAGCAGGCGCGGACGTCGCAGAGGTGGTCAGGGCGGCGACGGAGGCGCGAGTGGAGGTCCTCCTGGTCGAGGCGGATCGGCAGATGCCCGGCCGCGTTGGCGCCTCGTCGGGCGCCATGGAACCGGGCGGTGCCAGCCGCACCGATGCCTCGGACGTGCTCGACGACATCGCCGAGGCCGTGCTGCGCACGGGCGGCGAGGTGGTGGTGGTTCCGGCCGAGCGGATGCCGGTCGAGACGGGTGTGGCGGCGATCTACCGGTACTGACCCGCGGAGCGCACGGGTGTCCGATCGTGTCCAGCGCTGCCGTTTATAGTCGACGGAAGGTGGACCAGCTGCCGCAGGTGGTGACGAACGCTCGTGGTGAGCGCCTTACGTTCGAGCGCACGACCCGAGACACGGCGGGCGCGGCGCTCGAGGTCGAGGTGCGCTACCTGTCGGCCGACGCTCCACCACCGCTCCACCTGCACCCGGCCCAAGACGAGCGGTTCGAGGTGCGCTCGGGTGCCCTCGAGGTGACCGTGGCAGGCGATCGACGTCGGTATGGGGCGGGTGAGGCGTTCACGGTGCCCGCCGGGACGGTACACACCATGCGCGCCGTAGGCGGCGACGGCGCCGTGCTCGGCTGGCGCATCACCCCCGCGCTCGACACGGAGGGCTTCTTCCGGCGCATGTGGGCGCTCCAGCGCGACGGTGCCGGCGGACGCACGGACCCGCTCCGTCTGGCTCAGGTCCTGTTCAGGCACCGTCGCGAGTTCCGCCTGGCGCGGCCGCCCGACGCGGTGCAGTGGTTGGCGTTCGGGCTCCTCGCGCTGGTCGGCCGGGCGCTCGGCCGGCGGTGAGCACGCCACGGTGCTCCGAGGTGGGCGCCTCCACGCGGTCGGGGCCCCGCGTGCGCTCGTCGGGGTTCGCTCAGCCCAGTTCCCTGAGGTCCGCCATGACCTGCCAGCCGACGCCCTCGGGCGAGCGCTCGAGGGCGCTCTGGAGGGTCTCCGCCAACCATGGCAGGAGGGCGGCCGGGTCGTCGTCCGGGGGGACGAAGCGCATGACCGTGAACTGGTAGACCCGTTGTGTCGCGGCGAGCGTGCCGTCGTCGAAGAACGTGAACGGAGCGGCCGGCATGGCGTCCCACAACACGTGCACGTCGGGATCCAGGCTGCGCGGCAGGTAGTCGGCCAGGTCGAGGTCGAGGTCGCGCGGATGCCAGACGTACCCCTGCAACAGCTTCATGGGCCGCGTGCCGACGGGTCCGCGGTCGTCACCGGGGGCCTCGGGTCGATCGTCGTGGGCGCCCCAACTCATGACCACGCCGGTCCGGCCACCAGGTGGTCCAGGTCCGGTAGCAGTGCGCGCCAGCGCTCGGCGAACCGCCCGGGCGTGTCGAGGAGGACGCCACGGAAGCCCAGCGTCTCGCACGCGGCGACGTTGTCGGCGTTGTCGTCGATGAACACGGTCGCATGTGGCGGCAACGCGAGCGCCTCGGTGAGCGCCGTGAAGGCGGCCGCATCGGGCTTGCGGACGCCGATCTCGTTGCTGAACACGAAGTGCTCGATGCGCGCCATGCGCGGGTCACCCCGCACTCGGTCGCACAGCTCCGGCGCGTTGTTCGAGAGCATCGCCACGCCGTAACGCTCGGGGATGCCGGCGAGCACCTCGAACATGGCGGCGCGCTCGAGCGGCGCATCCAGGAACGCGGCGCGGAACGCCGCCGCGTCGGTCGCGACGCCGATCTCACGCTCGAAGCGGGCTTGGAAGCCGGGCAGGTCGAAGGCGCCGACCTCGACGTGCTCCATGAGGGGGTAGTACGACCTGGCCACGGCGTCCTCGGGGTGCTCGTACAGCGTCGCCAGGGCGGTCACCGCGCGCGCATCGAAGGTGCCCTCCGTGAAGACGCCGCCCCAGTCGAACGCGATGGCCCGGATCGGACCGTCGCCGCCCGCTGGGGCCGTGGCGGCGCTCATGTGCCCGTGACGCCGTCGGCGGCGATCGCTACCGGCTCGCTCGTACGCCGCATGTCACGCTGCGTGACGTCCCGGCGGTTCTCGCGCCGGTACCAGTCGAAGAAGATGCGCGTGAACGGCACGCTGAAGAACGCCAGGCCCATCACCTTCATGATCGCACCTGCCAAGGCTTGGTCCGCCAGCGGTGACAACCAGGCGTAGGCCCGTGGCGCGATCTCGTAGGTTCGGTACACCACGTCGGGCGAGAACGTGATCGCGGCGAACACCGGCAGTTGAGCGATCGGGATCGTGAAGAGGTACGCCATCTGGACCATGTGCGGCGCCCGCGGACGCTCGGGCAGCGGGCTCAGGATCGGCCACCACAGCATGATCGCCGTCACCAGGAACACGACGTGCTCGATGTGGTGCACCACGGGGTTCATGAGCGCACCCTCGTAGATCACCGGGACGTGCCAGATCGCGAAGAACAGCGCGAACACGAGGAACGTCGTCGTCGGGCGCAACAGCACCTTCGAGATGGGCGCCATCACGCGGTTGAGGAGCACCACGCGCCACAGCCACGCGGGCACGCCGACGATGAACATCCTCGCCACCACGTACGACAACAGCAGGTGCTGCAGCATGTGCGCCGACAGCAGGTAGCGCTCCGCCAGGTCGTGCAGCGGCGAGCCCTCGACGACGTAGAACAGTGCGACCGCAGCAACGAACCAGATCGCCTTGCCGCGCTCGAAGGGCGCGCCGGGGGCGATGCGCTCGCGCAGCGGTCCGACGGCCAGGCCGTAGACGAGGGCGAGCGCCAGCAGGCCGCCGATTAGCACCGGATCGGCCTGCCACCCGACGATGACGAGCGGGTCGTCCACGATGCCGAACATGGCCGCTCCTCCTCGCTCCCCTCAGTCCAGACCGAGCGCGCCGCGGCGCTCGTACACGTCGGAGGCCGACAGGCCCTGGCCGCGCAGGGCCTCGACCTCGGCGGCCCGGATGGCGTCGAAGTCGTCGATCAGGTCGGCGTTGCCCCACTCGGTGAGGGAGTGGTTGATCACCGCGGCGACGGCCTCATCGCTCAACTGTTGCCAGCCCGGCATCGCGCCGTTGTAGGTCGCGCCGTCGACGACGATCTGGCCCTGGAGGCCGTAGAGCATCATCTCGATCAGGTACGTGCGCCCACCCTCGGCGGCGTAGAGGTCGACGGTGTGGCCGACGAGCGGTGGGAACACGCCCGGGATGCCGGCACCGGTCGGCTGGTGGCAGCCGACGCAGTTGGCGTAGGTGGTGGCGCCGAGGGCGGTGTCGAACGTCGGATCGGCGCTCGGCGGCGCGGCCTCGGGCTCCACATCGGCTTCCGGCTCGGGCTCCGCTTCGACATCCGGCTCGGCGTCCGCATCGGCGTCCGGCTCGGCGTCCGCTGGGGCGTCGGACACGAACACGAGTGCTTGGCGCCGGTCGTACATGTCAGCGGGTGTCAGGCCCTGGCCGCGTTCGACCTCGACCTCGGAGGCGGTGAAGGCGTCGAACGCGTCGAGGCGCTCTGCGTTCCCCCACTCGGTGACGACGTGGTTCAGCACGGCGGCGATCGCGTCGTCGTCGTAGTGCGAGAAGGCAGGCATCAGCCCGTTGTACGACGCGCCGTCGACGACGATCTGCCCCTGCAGACCGTAGAGCAGGACGCCGATGAGGTAGGGGCGGCCGCCCTCGGCCCGATACAGGTCGGCGGCGTGCCCGGCGAGCGGCGGGAAGGCGCCCGGGATGCCGGCACCGTTCCCCTGGTGGCAGCCGGCGCAGGCCAGGTACGTGCTGGCGCCGAGCTCGGTGTCGAACGAGATGGTGACCGGCGCCTCGGCGACGAGTGGCCCGTCGGCCTCGGCTGCGGGGTCGGCCTCGGCCTCTGTCGTCGCGATCTCGTCCGAGCGCAGCGCGAAGCCGTCGGCACGCGCTGCCGGTGGTGTGACCACCAGGCTGCCGTCGCGCGGGCGCGGCGTCTGCGCGCGCTGGGCCAGCGCGCGCGACGCCCCGTCGCTGTCGATGAGCGCACGCTGCTCGTCGCTCAGCCCCGCTGCGCCATACGGGGCGTGCGCCACGTCGGCGACCGAGACGCCGTCGATCATCACCGGCGCCACCGCGCGCGGGAGGAGGAACATGGCCATGAGCACCACGAAGGTACCCAGACCGATCACGATGCCCGACGAGAAGAACCCGGTGTAGATCTTGGGGTCGTCGCGCAGGTGCATGAAGAACCAGATGACCATCCAGAACTTCACGATCGACATGAGGACGACCCAGAAGAGCACCCAACCGGAGCTCATCCACGTCGGGGGGAACTCCACGATGGCGTACTCGAGGTAAGTGATCACCGCGAGGATGATCGCGACGGTGATGTAGAGGCCGGTTCCGGAGTGCTTTCCGTGTGCCATCAGCGCTGCCTTAGATGAACTCGACCAGGTAGACGACGGTGAAGATCACGATCCACACCAGGTCCACGAAGTGCCAGTACAAG
>SLSM01000254.1 GCA_007130445.1 Trueperaceae bacterium
CGCCTGCGGCGGGTTGGGCGACGAGCACCTTCGGCCTCCCCTGGGCCTTCTACCTCTTCCTCGCGATCATGCCGTGGGTCGCCGTCGTCGCCGCGCGAGTGCCCTTCGCCGCGAGCGTCGGGACGCGTCGGATCGGGGGCGGGCTGTCGCTGGTCCTGCGCGACAGCCGCTGGATCCCCTTCCTCCTCACCGGTTTCGCCGGTGGCGTGGGGCTGGCGGTCGTCTCCTACTTCCTCCCGCTCCACCTCCGCGACCTCGGTGCCTCGTACACGCTCATCGGCGTCGCCGTGGCGATTCCGGCGATCAGCGAGATCCCGTTCATGGTGTTGGGCGGTCTGTTGCTGGCGAGCGTCGGCCCGCGGCGCATGCTCATCGTCGCGGTCGCCATGATGGCGCTTCGGCTGCTGCTCTCGGGGGTGATCACCGAACCCGTCGCGCTCGCGCTTGTGCAGGTGCTGCACGGGCCGTCGTTCGGCGTGTTGTGGATCGCCGGCGTGGCGTACGCCCGTGAGCTCGCGCCTCAGGGGAGCCGAGCCGTGGCGCAGGGGCTCTTCCTCGCCGTGACCGGCGGCCTCGGCGGCTTCGCGGGGAGCCTCCTCGGCGGCGTGACCTACGACGCGCTCGGCGGTGCGGGTACGTTCCTGGTCGCCGCCGCGTTCACGGCACTGGCAGCGGTGCTGCTCGCGGTGTGGCGGCCGGTGCCGGTGGTCGTGGCCCGGGAGGCGACCGAACTGCCAGCGGAGTGACGCGTGGTGAGCGGCCACGGCCACGGCGTCCTCGGTGCCTGGGCGCGCGATGGGGTGGCGCCGATCGCCGAACCCTCGAGGCCCGGTGGCGTCGTGGGGGGCGCGGGTCTTCGCGAGAAACGCGTCGACGATGACGATGCGGGGGTCTCGGAGACGAAGCAGTAGGGCGCACGGCCGGTCCCTGATCGCTCTCCTGGCCTGCTTGCTGCACTCCCGCGCCCTCGCCGAGGCGTGCTTGCGCCGCGCCGCGGCAGCGTCTAGCATCTTGCATGCAGGCGACCCCGCGCTGTCCACACCTTGACGGGTCTGGTGCACGTGACGCGATCGCGGCGGGTCGATCCGCCACCGCGGCAGGCGGGAGGCTGTTCGTGTGGGCGTTCCTCTGCTCGCTCGTGGCCACGTTCGCAGGTGTCACCGGCTTCGCCGCAGCCCCGCTGGTGGCGGTCGCGGTCGGCTACGACCACGCGGCAGCCATCGATGCCGAGGGCCGTGCCTGGGCCTGGGGGAGAGGCGGCGAGGGGCAGCTCGGGGACGGGGCCGCCGCATCGAGCACGGTGCCTGTGGCTGTGAGGGTTCCATCCGACGTTGCCTTCACGGCCATCGCGGCGGGCGACGCCTACACGGTGGCGATCGACGCGCACGGTCGCCTGTGGGCGTGGGGGAGCGCTTGGGACGGTCGCCTCGGCAACGGTCGGAGCGACGGCATCGTGGCCTTGCCAGGGCCCGTGTCGCTGCCCATGGGCGTCGTGATCGTCACGCTCGCAGGGGGCGGTAGTCACGTCCTGGCGCTCGATGCCGAAGGGCGGACGTGGAGCTGGGGGCGCAACATCGAGGGCCAAGTCGGCGACCCGAGCGCGCGCGTGCACCTCGAGCCGACACAGGTGCGCGTCGATGCCGGCGTCCGCTTCGTCGGCCTGGCCGCCGGGAAGGGCCACTCCGTGGCCGTCGACGAGGACGGGCGGCTGTGGGGCTGGGGATGGAACCTTCGGCGGGAGCTCGGCGATGCCGACTCGCCTGTCCGTCCGGTGCCTGCCCCCCTCTCGCTGACGGAGGGGGAGCCCTCCGTCGCGGTCGCGGCAGGCGGAGGCCGCAGCATGGCGGTCACCCGCGCGGGCGAGGTGTGGGCGTGGGGCGGCGGTGACGCAGGGCCGTACCTGCCACCCTCTCGGCTGCCGTCCCTCGGTGGTGACCCGCCAGCGACGGTGGTGACGACGGGTTCGCTACGGGTGCGCGTGCACGGGCGCGACACCGCCGTCGCGGCGCTCGCTCTCGACGACGAGGGTGCGCTGTGGGCGTGGCTGCAGCTCGACGCCTCGACGGCGTTCGACGTGGTCGATCTCGGGATGCCGTGTCGCTGGGCCAGCGTCGCGGTGGGCGGCTGGGGTGTCGCCGCGGTCGACGGCGACGGTGAGCTCTGGTTCTGGTATGCCCGCGAGACGCTCGCCGACATCGCCCCTCTCGACGGTGCTGCCGCTGCTGCAGAGGCTCGACCGGTGGGCTGTTCGCCCTTCGAGCGCCTCCCTCGTGAAGTCACCCAAGGCGTTCGTTCGCGACAGCGGTTGTGACCACGTGGTGGTCACAACCGTGACCTGAGCGCCAGGCGTCAACCACGGCCTACACGAACCCGTCTCCGACTCACCGACGCTGCGCCGAGGCGTGCCGTCAGAGCAGCAGCCAGGGGTGGTCGACGCGCTCCATCTCGACGGTCAACGGGTCGAGTCGGCGCACCTGCGGCTGACCAGCGCGTTGCTCGGCATGTCGCTCGGCGGTGAACTGCGCCCGGAGTCTGAACGGTGGCTCAGGGCGAAAGGGCGGAACGGAGCCGATCTTGGCCATGGCCCGGCGAGCCGCGGCACGGATGACCGATCGAGCTTTGCGGGGTGCGAGCGACAGCGTCGGCGACACGGACAGGCCATCCGCGTGCTCAGCAAGCCCTTCCTTCACGACCGCCACCTCGATCTCGGGGACGAGTGCCCGGACTTCGTCCGCCGCCGCGCGGTCACCGCTGAGGAACACGGAGGGCACGTGCACCTGACCGGCGCTGTAGCAGTTCATCCAGATCTCGCCCACGCGGACGTCGTCGACCCAGTAACCGACGAGGCTGTCGTCGAAGGAGTGGGCGAGGACCGCGCGGGGCGCGCCCGCCATCGCATGGAGGCCCAGTTGGAACAGGCCCGCGAAGCGTGCGTCGAGGCCGGCAGGTCCGCCGTCGCCGGCCCCCATGACGACCGTGCACGCTGGGTGGAGGCGTTCGACGTCGAGGCCGCCTGGGAAGTTGCCATGACCATCCCACGCCACGATCTCGGTCGCGCCACCCTCCAGCGCGCCCTCCACCAGCGCGTTGAGTTCCAGGGTGGCCAACCGGCGCGCCTGGGCCAGGTACGGCGCGTACCATCCCGCCGCGACATCCCATCGGCACTGCTGATGGTGGTCGACGACGCCGGCCACACCCTCGAGATCGCAGACGACGTAGATCTTCAAGAGAGTCTCCTTCGCGACACCGTGCGTGGGCAACCCGCGAAGATCGTCCTCCATCGTAGGTCGCCCGCCCACCGCCCGACCAGGGGGCGCTCGGCGCGCGGCCATCCACGAGGCGCCTCTCGGCTGCCAACGCCACGGCAGGCGACGTGGTGGTCGTCGGATCCGTCGATGGCGTTGCGCTGGAGCGATTCGGGCACGTCCTGCCGATGCATACTCGACGCAGTGGCCGCCGTGACGGAGCGCGTCCGTGCAGAGCCTTGCGGAGGGACGCCCCATGCTCAAGCTCCCCTGGACCACCGTCGCCCTCTGGCTGGTGCTGAGCGGCGCCCTCGCGCAGTCCGACGACCGCATCGACCTGCAGTGGCCGGGCGCGCCGGAGCTGGCCGCCTTCGGCGACCATGCCGTGGGCGTGCGCACGCTCGAGGTCGTCGACCCGGGTCGCATCGACATCGTGAACACGACGCGCGGCGCCGAGGCGCCTCGCTACGACCGGCCGCTGACGCTCGAGGTGTGGTACCCGGCGTCGTTGCCCGAGGGGGTGAGCGTGGGCGGCATCTACGAGGTCGCCACGCGCGACGGCACGCTCGCCCGGCTGAAGGGGCGCGCCGTCCGGGACGCCGAGCCCGCTGTCGACAGCGGTCCCTACCCGCTCGTGGTGATGTCCCACGGCTACCCGGGCAACCGCTTCCAGCTGGCCCACTTCGGCGAGCACCTGGCGAGCAAGGGCTACGTGGTGGTCTCGATCGACCACACCGACAGCACGTACGCCGATCGAGCGGTGTTCGCGAGCTCGCTGTACAACCGGCCCCTCGACCAGCTGTTCGTGGTCGACGAGATGGACCGGCGCTCCGCGGCGAGCGAGGGCTTCCCGAGCGGCCTGATCGACGCGTCGCGCACGGGGATCATCGGGTACTCGATGGGCGCGTACGGGGTGGTCAACGTCCTCGGAGCCGGGTTCACCGAGGCCAGCACGCGGCTGTTCTTCGCGCCGCCGAACGGCCTCCTGGCCGAGCGGCAGGCGGGCAACGAGGCGTTCGAGTCCAGCCTCGACCCGAGGATCCGGGCCGCCGTCGCGATCGCGCCGTGGGGCATGCCGTTCGGCTTCTGGGACGCCGCAGGGCTGGCGGGCATCGAGACGCCGGTGCTGTTCATGGCCGGCAGCGAGGACGACGTCTCGGGGTACGAGCGCGGCACACGCGCCATCTTCGACGGCGCCGTCAACGCCGAGCGCGCCTTGCTCACCTTCGTGGACGCCGGCCACGACGCCGCTGGACCGATCCCGGAGCCGCGCGAGACGCGGGGGGCCGGCACCGTCGCACGCGACGCCGAAGCACTCCGGGAAACGGTCCGCCTGAACAACGTCGCGCAGCACTTCGCGACCGCCTTCTTCGACGTGCATCTCGAGGGGGACGAGGCGAAGGCCCCGTACCTCGACCTGGTGGAGGACGCGGCCGCGGGCGTGTGGTCGGTCGATGCCGCGGGCGCCGCGACGAGCGAGCACACGTACTGGCGCGGCTTCCAGGAGGGCACGGCACTCGGTCTGCGGTTCGAGCGGAGGGTGCCGGCGGGCGAGTGACGGCACGCCACCTACCGCAACGCGCGCCCTCGCGTTCCGGAAGGCACCGGCCGATCGCCGCCGTAGGGCAGTGTGCACTTCGACGCGCAAGAGCTCGGCGGAGGACCCGGCGACGAAGACCTCGGTGTGGTGGGCAGCCAGGCTGCGCCGGACGACCAACTCCCAGTCGAGGACGACCTGGACCGCGTCGAGGTACACCGTTGACGACCATGACCTTGTTAACGACCCTCGGGAGCCGGGTGTCGCGTGGGGTGCAAGTCGGGAGGGGTGCTGCCAGGGACTCGTAGAGCTTCTGGCTGAGCACGTCGTTCGGTCGTAGCCACCGCGGAGATCCTCGTTCAGCGCATGCCGGCGCGATGGTGGATGGACGTGTGATAATCCCGACATCGCGGCCATCTGACCGCGAGATCACGACGATGCGTGTACTAGGATTCTCATACGGGGGTCCAACCGGGCGATGACCGGTCGTCAGGCCGGCATCGATGTGCGAACCAACGCGCGCTGGCACGTTGTCGAGAAGGGATTCGGTATGGGCATGCGGTTGTGGTTCCGGCTGATGGTTCCCGTGGTACTCGCGGCGTTGATCGTTGCGTGCTCGTCCCCCCCGCCGGGTACGGACACACCCCCACCGGGCAACGGTACGACCCCACCGGCGAACGGGACCGGCTGTCCGTCGACCAGTGGCTTCACGATGACTGGCGCGGTGCGACTCGCGACCCTGCATCCGACGCCGCGTGTGTCGGGACCCGGCTTGATCGTGAAGTTCCCGTGCGGTCGCGAGGTCGACGATCCGGCGAAGAACACCTGCGGCCAGGGCGCGATCCTCGTCTGGCTCTGTACCACCCCCGACTGCTCGGCGCCGAGCGATCCGGTTCGTTGGCACCGCAACCCCGATGGCGCCCTGATGCAGCCCAGCTTCGACTCGGAGCCGTTCGAGTTCTGCGGTCTCACGGGTGGCACGTATTACGTCCTGCCGATCGTTGATCACGACGACAGCGGCAGCCTGACCAACTTCGACTGGACGATGGGGCGGAAGAACCTGGCCGACGCCGCCACCTCGTGGCCGGCGCAGCCCTTCGGTCACGAGGTCGAGGTGACCGGCGACGTCGCGCTCGGAACCAGCCTCGTGCCGACCAGACCGGACGCTTCCCCCGTGGTTGTGGACTTCTTCCACTACGTGCACCCCACGCCGGTGCGCCAGTCCGAGGACGCTTGGCTCTTCGCGGTCGCCTCGCTCGAC
>SLSM01000216.1 GCA_007130445.1 Trueperaceae bacterium
ACGGGCAGGTGGTCGCCGCCTGGCGGCGCGCCGGCGCCATCGTGCTCGGCAAGGGCAACGTCCCGCAGTACCTCCAGGCGGTCGAGACCGACAACGACGTGTTCGGCCGCACCAACAACCCGTGGGACATGGAACGCACCCCGGGCGGGAGCTCCGGCGCCGACGCCGCCATCGTGGCCGCGGGCGGCGTGCCGCTCGCGCTCGCTGCCGATCTGGGCGGCAGTCTCCGCATTCCCGCCGCCTGGTGCGGCGTCGCGACGCTGGCACCGACCGCCCGCCGCTTCCCCGCCGCCAGCATCCCGGGCTTCCGTGCGGCGCTCGATCGCGAGGGCATCGTCGCGGTGCCCGGCCCGTTCGCGCGCACCACGGCCGACGTGGGAACGGCGCTGCGCGTCATGGCCGACGACGTCGTCGCCCGACCCCGCGGCATGCACCCGCCCGTGCCGTGGGCGGATCCTGAGCGCGTCGACGTCTCACGGATGCGCCTCGCCCTGATCCCGACGAGCAACGGCTGGACGCCCGCTCCTGCGGTCCGGCGGGCACTCGACGAGGCCGCCGCCGCGCTACGCGCGAGCGGCGCCGAGGTCGAGCGCTGGGACGATGCGCCGGACCTCGAGGAGGTGGTGCGGTTGGGCCTCGCCATCTTCAGCTCGGCGGGGGCCACCCCCTTGCGCCAGCTGCTCGCCGGCGACCCTCCCCACGCGCTCATGAAGGGCGACCTGCAGATGGCAGGGCTCCCGAACGCCGCCCGGGCGCCGCTCACGCGCGTGCTCCGCGCGTTCGGCCAAGAGCGCGCGGCGCGCCTCGTGCCCGCCACCTACCGCCGCTCCGCCGCCGAGCTCTTCGACCTGCTCGGCGACCGCTGCGCGCTCGAGGCCGCGTTCCTGAGCGCGTTGGACGCCGGCGGCTACGACGCCGTCCTGCTCCCAGCGACCCCCATCGCGGCACCGCGACACCGCACGACCGCCACGCTGGTCGACGCCCCCCACGGGCCGATGGCCTTCACCGTCCTCGGCATGCCGACCGGCGTCGTCCCCGTGACCGCGGTCGGCGCAGGCGAGGAGACCGACCGCGAGCCCAGCCGCGACGGGGCCGTGCGCGCGGTGCGCGACAACGAGATCGGCAGTGCCGGCCTCCCCGTCGGCGTGATGGTCGCGGCGCGACACTGGCGCGAAGACGTGGTGCTGGCGGTCATGAGCGCCATCGAGGCCTTGGTCGCGCCGCCGAAGCTCGCTGGGGTGCGCCACTCGGAACTCGAACGGGTGGCCCGGTGACGCCCCAGGCCGCCACCCAGACACCCCCGTCCGCGTCAAGCGACCCCACGCGGGGTGCGCCCGGAGCCTACGAGTCGACGCGACCACTCCCAGGAGGTTCTCCGATGCACACCCTCAGCCTCGAGCGGCAAGGCGAGACCATCGTCTTCCTCAGCGACCCCGACCCCGCCGCGCCCAGGTGCGAGTTCGAGGTCCACATCACACCCGGCGCGGACGGTCCTCCTCCGCACTACCACCTGGGCCAGGAGGAGTCCTTCGCGGTGGTCACCGGCGTGTTCCACGCCACGCTCGACGGCGCCGAGCAACGCCTGGGGGAAGGCGAGCGCGTCACGATCCGCTCTGGCGTGGTGCACACGTTCCGCAACGGCCTCCCCGACCAGCCCCTGGTGCTGCGCGGGGCGATGGAGCCGGCCCTCAGCTTCCAGTGGGCGCTCAGCGAGATGGCGCGCTCCGCGATCAGGGGCGGCGGCAGCTGGAAGCACCTCTCCCTGCTCGAGGCCGGCTGGGTGCTGCGCCAGGTGCGCGGCGAGTACTGCACCGCTGGGATCACCCGCCCCTTGCATCACCTCATGACGGGGTTGCTCGCCGCCGTCGCGCGGCTGACGGGTCGGCACCGCGCGGTGACCCCGCGACGCTGACGGCGGGAGCGGCGGTCCCCGAAGGACCACGGCGGCGCTTCGAGCAGCGCCATGCTCGCCGTTCGATCAGGGCGTCAGGTCGAGCGCCTCCACGACGCGCGTGTAGGGGATCTGCGCCTCGTCGTTGACGCCCTTCACGAGGTCTGGGCTCGCGGCCTCGAAGAAGCACATGCAGTGCGCCTCACCGGGCACGAACGCGCTCCGGATGTAGCGCACGGGCGTGCCGGCCTCGGTGAAGCTCTGGCTCGTGGCGATCGCCGCCTGCTGTGCGGCGCCCAGCTGCTCGAGGGTGATCCCGGGCAGATCCCTGTCGACCATGTAGACCGGCATATGCGACCTCCTCGTTCCGCGGAGGCTTCGGTACCTCCCGCGCACGACCCATGATGCCGAGGCAACCTCTCCACAACCTCCACGCCTTCCTCTACGCGTGCCTCTCCGTGGCGTGCACGTCCGCGGCGACTTGCTCGCCCGCCTCCGGCGCATGAGCCTCGAGCGGGTCGTCGAGGTGCAGTGCGCTCCCCAGCTGCTGCGCCGCCGCCATCGCTACGGGATCGAGATCGCGCGCGAGCCGGAGCATGAGCGTCTCGGCCTGAGCCCGCGCCTCGCGACCCGCGGAGGGCGTGCGCAGGGTGAGCATGCACAGCGCCACCGCTTCAGCGACCTCGCCGCGCTGCAGCGCGATCGACGCCAGCGTCGGCACGACGCCGACGGCCAGCGCCGTGGCGCTGACCTCCAACGCGCTCGCCATCGCCGCACGGGCATGCGACGCCGCCACGTCGATCTCACCTCGTTGCCCGGCCAGGCGGGCGAGGTTGCCCAGGAAGAGCGCCGTAAGTGAGCCCGACTCGATCGCCCGCGCCAAACACAGCCCCTCGCCGCACCAGCGCCTCGTCGACGCGGCCGAGCGCCAGGGGCAACGACGCGGCCTGGGCCTCGAGCCGAGCGACGAGCCGCGCCCGTGCCCGCCCGGGCTCCTCGGGCGCGGCGCCGCTCGACGCCAACCCCTCCAGTGCCCCCGTGAGCAGCGCGTGCCCCTCGTGGTACCAGCCGAGCTTGTCGTACAGCTTGGCGAGCCCGTCGAGGCCGGCGTCGAGGCCGGCGGTGTCACGAGCGACGACCGCATGGAGGAAGGCAGCACGGAAGTGCGGCACGTCGGCGATGATCTCGTGGATCACCCGGCGCTCCGCCCCAGACTCGAGCAGGGTGCCCACGCCGTCGAGCTCCACGAGGTAGTGACGGGCATGGGCCTCGGCGAGGGCCAGCCCTTCGTCGGCACCGAGCCTCTCCGCGGCGAACTGACGGACCACGGGGTGGATCGCGCAGCGCCCCGGAGCGACCTGGCTGAGGAGGGACTTGCCGGAGAGAGCGCGCAGGACGGGGAGCGGGATCCCCACCACGCGGCGTGCGGCGTCGACGCCGCAGGGCGCGGCGAAGATCGAGAGGCGCGCGAGGTAGCGGCGCTCCTCGGCGTCGAGCATCCGCCACGACTGCTCGAAGGCGTGACGGAGACTGCGATGGCGCTCCGGAACGTCGACCGCGGTCGAGACGAGGAGGTCGAGGCCGCGACCGAGCTCCGCGACGATCTCGTCGCAGGAGAGGACGCCGACCCACGCGGCTGCGAGCTCCAGCGCCAGCGGCACGCCGTGGAGCATGCGGCAGATCCGTCCGACCGCGGCCGCGTCCCCCCGGCCCAACGTCACGCCGCTGCTCCGGCGAGCGCAGTCGAGGAAGAGCTGCACGGCGGCGAAGCGCTCGTACTCGGCACCTGCTTCCGGTCGCGGAACCTCCAGGCCGCCCAGCTCGACCACCCACTCCCCCTGCAGCTCCAACCGCTGCCGCGTCGCGGCGAGCACGACGAGTCCCGGCAGGGCAGCGAGGAGCCGCGCGAGCAAAGCCGTCGCCGTGCGTGCGTGCTCGGCGTTGTCGAGCACGACGAGCAGCCGTCGCCCGGCGAGCGCTGCGACGAGCAGGGCCTCGCGCGGCTCGCCGGACGACGTCTGCACCGACAGCGCGTCCTCGAGGAGCGTCAGGAGATGCTCGCCGGTGAGGTCGGCCGGTGCCTCGACGACGGCAACCTCCAGCGACGTGCTCGCGGCACGGCGCCGGGCCACCTCGAGCGCCAGGCGCGTCTTGCCGATGCCGCCGATCCCGGTGACACTGAGCAGGCGGCAGCCGGGCGCTGCCAGCGCCCGCTCCACCTCGGCGAGCTCGAAGCTCCGCCCGACGAAGGGCGTCGCTGGCTCGGGAAGCGGCGTCGCGGTGCGCGACGGGACGCTCCGCTCGCGCAGCGCGCCAAGCAGCCGCATCGTCTCGTCGCTCGGCCCGCTGTCGAGTTCGCGCTCGAGCGCCTCGCAGCAGCGGAGGAAGACGCGCTCGACGGCTCCGGCGTCACCGACCTCGGCCGCAGCGCGCAGGAGCGCGCGGTAGGCAGGCTCCTCGGTCGGATCGTCACGCAGGAGCGCCTCGGCGATCGTGACGGCTTCGGCCGTGCGGTGCTCGGCGAGGAGCGTCTCGGCGAGCGCGAGGCGCAGGCGCGCCGCCATCGTACGGACCTCCTCACGCGCGGCTTCGCTCCAGGGCTCGTAGAGGTCGTCGGGGAGGAGGGTGCCGAGCAACGGCGTCAGGGCAGCCTCGAGGACGGTCGGCGACCGATCGACGAGGGCCAGGCCCGCGGCCGTTCGCCCATGGTGGAGGTCGGTGGTGACGCCGATCGAATGACGCAACGCCACGACGCCCCCCTCCACGGCCACCGGGTCGAGCGTCTCGCCCACGAGGGTGCGGAGGGCGCCGCGCGCTTGCGACAGGGCGTTGTGGAGCTGGTGCGCACCGGCTTCGGGCGGGAGGTGCGGCCACAACGCCTCGATCACCTGATCCCGGTGCATCCGCCCGTTCGACTGGAGCGCCAGCAGTTTGACGAGTTGCTGCGCCTTGCGACGCGGGAACGCGCTCGCACCGAGCGCTCTGCCACCGAACTCGACGGTGAAGGTGCCCAGCACGTGCACCACGAGCCCTTCGCGGCAACCGGCCGCGTCACGTGGGCCTGGCCGTTCGCGCTCCACGCTGTGTGCCTCCTCGTCAGTGGTGGGAGCCTACCAAGAAGCAGGAGCCCTCCGGCAGCCCTCGCCAGGGGGTCCGTGATGGCGGGCGTTTCGTCGTTTTGGACGGTCTTCGTGGACATCGCTGCGATCCGCTGGGCGCGACGTGGCGACCGAACGGGCGATCACGGAGCGCCTCCCTATACTGGGGAACACCCCAGTTGGTCGGTCAGCGCACGTGCCGACGATCCCAGACCGCCGACCACCGTCCGCACACGTGCGCGACCCGGCAACGCTACGGCTGGGCGGGTAGGAGGTACCCATGGAGAAGGACTCACGACGCGATCGCGGACCTTCGACCGACGAGAGCGTGACCAGCGAAGACCTGTTGACCGATCCCATAGCCGGCGCACACAGCACGGTTCGTGACGGCAGCCCACTGGGTCCCCGAACGGTCGAGCGCGTCGACAATGCGCCCGGCACCGACGAGGACGTCGTCGACCCGCGGCAGGAACGAATGCACCCCGAGCTCGATACCCCCGCCCTGCAACCGGCCGTGCTCGGACGACTCGAAGGCGTGGGGCTGCTCATGCTGGTCCGGAGCGCCGACGGCACCGTGGCGAACGTCGACGGCACGTGGCGACCCGGCGACGAGAGCGCGAACAGCGACGAGATCATGGCGACCTACCCCGAGGGCAGCGTCACCCGGTTCGCCGGCAAGCTCATCGAGACGCGCGACGAAGACACCGCGAAGGAAGTCGAGCTCGAGGTCGTCATCCGACGCCATGGCACATACGAGGACGACGCCGGGCGCAGCCTTCACATCGTCAGCTTCGAGCCGCGCGACACGATCTGACCTCGCCGCTCAGCGAAACGTCCATGATGACGACGGCGGTATCGGAGAGCGAGGATGCGCACGATCGGTGCCACCTCGACCTCCGCGCCGTCGGGAGCACGAACTGCATGGACGCTTCGGTCATGGCAGGCATCGTTGATGTCGCGGTGGAAACGGCGCGACGGAGCCTCGTGACACGTCCGAGCACCGCGGCGCCCGTGAGACGGTACTGGGCACGATCGCGCCTAA
>SLSM01000043.1 GCA_007130445.1 Trueperaceae bacterium
AGACCCCGCCACCCAGCACGATCAGGTCGGGCGAGAACAACCCCGTGAGGTAGCGCAGGTAGGTGTCGAGGCGCTTGGTCCAGCGCTTCCACGACAGGCCCTCCTCGCGCCGGGCTCGATCAGACACCCAGCCTTCGACCGGCGCATGGCCGCGGAACTCGAGGTGGCCGAGCTCGGTGTTGGGGACCAGGACACCGTCGATGAAGAGCGCCGAGCCGACGCCGGTCCCCAACGTCAGCACCAGCACCACGCCACGCACGTGGCGGGCGGCTCCGAAGCCGACCTCGGCCAGGCCGGCAGCGTCGGCGTCGTTCAGCAGATGGACGCGCTCGCCGATGGCCTCACGCAGGCGCGCCTCGGCGGCGTCACCGATCCAGGCGCCGTCGACGTTGGCGGCGCTCATCGTCACGCCGCCGTGCACCACCGCCGGGAAGGTGGCGCCGAACGCCGTCGGCGTGAGATCGGGCTCGGCCGCGCGGACCGCTCGGACGACCTCTGCCACCGTCTCGGCCACCGCCGTGGGCGTCGCGGGCTGCGGCGTGGCCAACCGCACCCGCTCGGCCACCAGAGCGCCGTTCGCCACGTCGACCAATGCCGCCTTGATGCCGGACCCGCCGATGTCGATACCGAGCGCTACGTCGGACATACGCGAGTCTACGCGTCGGGTCGCGTTGGCGTGACAGCCCGGGCGTCGTCGACACGATGGCGCTTCGGTGGACGCGTGGGCGGAGGGGGTGGCTGCAATGTCCAGAAGCTCAGGGACGCCAACATCGCGACGCCGGCGAGCACCGTGAACCCAACGCGATAGTCGCCCAAGACGTCCGCCAAAGTACCTACCAGGACCGGTCCGATCAACTGGCCGATCATGAACACCAACATCGACGCACCCATGATCGATCCGAAGTGACTCGCTCCGAAGTAGTCCGCTCGCAACGACCCCATCAGAGGACCACGGACACCCCAGGCGAGGCCGTGGAGCACCGCGAACGTCACCACGGCCGACCAGCCCGGCATCCACGCCAGCACGAGCAAGGACGTGCCGTGCGCCACCATCGCCGTTCCCGTCAGGATGCGTTTGTCGATCCGGTCACCCAACGTCCCGCCGATGATGTGCCCCGCAGCGGAGATGACCGTGACCAGCGCGACGGCGAACGCCGCACGCTGCAGCGAGAAGCCGAGCCCGTCCGATACGTGCGCGACGAGATGCACGGTCACCGACGAGACAACGAGCAGGGCCGACGCATGGCCCACGCCAAGCTGCCAGAACGCGCGGGTCTTCAGTGCTTCCTGCAGCGTGTGATCGAAACGCGACTCGCGCACCGGGCGAACAGGCGAGCGATCGGCGAGGCGAGCGGCCTCTGCCGGACCACCGTCCGGGAGTTGACCGTACGCCTCGGGACTACGCCGCATGAGCACCGAAAGGGGGAGACCGGCGAGCAGCACGACACCTCCCGAGGCGAGCAGCGTGGTTCGCCAGCCTACGTCCACCACCAAGCTCGCGACCAGCGGAACGAGCAGTCCACCGAGGCTGATGCCGACGGACATCAAGGCCAACGCCGTGGAACGCCGCCGCATGAACCACGGAACGACCGCCGTGGTGATGGAGAGGAAGCCGGCGAAGGCGAGGCCCACACCCGTGACGAGCATCGCGATGTAGAAGCCGGTCAGCGTCGTCACAGACGCGAGCAGCGTCATCCCACCGGCCCAGGCGACCAGGCCGACGAGGATCACTCGGCGTACCCCGAAACGCTCCAACAGCATCCCGTGGAAGGGTCCGAGCAGTCCGCTGACGAGGGTGAGCAGTGCGTACCCAACCGAGATCCCGGCGCGCGACCAACCCAACTCCTCGCTCCACGCCACGACGTAGATGCCGAAGCTCTGGAAGAAGAGTGCGGACTGCAAGAGTTGGAGGCCCGCGCCACCGACCACGGTGTCCCATCCGAGGAAGCGGCGACGCGCAGGCTGCGTGGGCGTCACGGGCGCCATCACACCACCATCGGGCGCCGAGGCGGGCGTTCTACTCCCTGCGCGACGCACCATGCAGCGCCGACGGGTACGCTGTGCGCATGCAGACCATCGATCACCACGGCAGCCGCGTCCCGGTGATAGGACTCGGGACCTGGGAGTTGCGTGGCGAGGGGTGCGTCGACGCCGTCGAGCGCGCGCTCGCGCTCGGCTACCGACACCTCGACACCGCGCAGGGGTACTTCAACGAGGCGGAGGTCGGTGAGGGGCTGCGCCGCTCGGCCGTGCCGCGCGACGAGGTCTTCCTGACGACCAAGGTTCGTCCGCGCAACTACGCGGCCGACGCCGTGCGCAGCAGCACCGAGGACAGCCTCGCGGCGCTCGGCGTGGAGCACGTCGACCTGTTGCTGATGCATTGGCCCAGCCGCGACGTGCCGCTGGAAGAGACGCTGGGCGCCATGCGCGACCTGCAGGACCGCGGCCTGGTGCGCCACGTCGGCGTCAGCAACTTCGCTCCGACGATGCTGCGCCAGGCCTGCGAGCTGGCCGAGGTCTTCACGAACCAGGTCGAGTACCACCCATTCCTGTCGCAGACCGCACTCCTGCGTGACGCCACGCGGCTCGGACACCTCCTCACGGCCTACAGCCCGGTAGCGCGAGGCAAGGTGGACGACGACGCCGTGCTGCGCGAGATCGGCGCCAACCACGGCAAGACGCCCGGGCAGGTGGCGCTGCGCTGGCTGATCCAGCAACCCGGCGTGATGGCGATCCCCAAGGCCGCGTCGGAGGCCAACCAGCGCCGCAACATCGAGATCTTCGACTTCACGCTCGCCGACGACGAGATGGTCGCGATCCACGCCCTGGACCGCGGCGAACGCCTCGTCGACGACATGGACGTCGACTGGGAACGCTGAGCGCAGCCGTGGGGCGCGCCCTACCCGGCGGCCGCGCCCTACGGCGATCGCCCCGCACGTCCGCCGTCAGTAGCTCAGGTCGCGCAGCCGCCAGGCGCAGCCGTTCCACGTGAAACGCGCCTGAGCGACGCCCACGGCTTGCACCACCTCGCCACCGATGACGGCGCGAGCGCTGCCGCTGTAGCGGATGTCGACGGTAGCGTCGTCCCCGTTGACGTCGCGTCGTTCGATGGCGTACCGATAGCGCAGGTCGCGGTACGCGTTGCCGTAGAGCGCGACGCCGTCGCGGACGAAGGACTGCACCGCGCCGGCCACGGCGGCGGTGAGCGCAGCTTGGTCGGGCGGGCCAGGCTCACAGCGGACCCCGCCGCGGCCGAGGCCGCTCGGCCGCGCAGACACGGCGGCGTCGCCCGTCTCGGATGCGCCGATGTCGAACGTGAACGCGTAGGACACCCCCACGCTCAGGTGTGGGGCCCATACCGTGGTGCCGGCGAGGGTGGCGCGCGCCACCCCGCCCTCGAGGTCGAAACGCCAGGCCGGCGAGAGCGGCACGTGCGCACCGAGCACGGCGTGTGGCGTCGCGTTGCCGGCGTAGGCGTCCACACCCACGCCCACGTAGAACGGCAGCGGTGACCGCACGGGCGGGTACCAGCGCCCCTGCGCTCCGAACGATGCGCCCACCGTGCCCCAGCCCCCTCGCAGCGCAACGCCGAACTGGTCGGCCTTGATGGCCCCACCGACGCCGACGTTGCGGTAGCCGGGGAGGCCGCCGTGCACGCCGACCATGAGCGTCGCCGGGGCCCGCTCGACGAAGCCCTCGACCTCGACGACGCCCTCGTCCTGCGCCACCGCCGCGCCGACGAGGCAGCACATGGTGATCATCGCGACGAGCCATGGCGCGAACAGGACCGGCGTGACGCGGCCGTCGTCGGGGCGGCGGCTCATGCGTCGACGCCGTAGTGCGCCCAGCTCTCACGCAGGGCGCTCGACGAGACGTCGGCTCGGAAGGCCTGCTCGGGCAGGGCCTCGAACAGGTCGGTGTGACGGGCGGGAACGGCTATGTCTGAAAGCGTCATGAACGTCTCCTTTGAAGGTTCGCCACGCCGCTCGCCTCCGGCGCCGCCGGTGCGTCGCCCGGCGACCAGGAAGCGGCAACCGTGGGCGCGGACGGTGTCGAGCGCGGCGTCGAGGTCGTGCGCTGGGTCGTAGAAGCGCGGCGACAGCACGCGGGCGGCGGTGTCGATGCCGAGCACGAACACCGAGCCCGGATACAGCGCAGCCTTGTGCGAGAACAACGCCACGCCCGTGAGCAGCAGCGGCGCGCGCCCCTGGAACTGCGTCGCGCGCCGGTAGAGCTCGAGGGGGTCGAGCGTGGGCTTCTCGGCATTGCGGGGAGCGAGCTCGAACGCGGCCGGACGGCCGAGGTGGGCCTGCGCCGCCGCGGCGAGCCCGAGATGCCCTGCATGCAACGGGTTGAACGATCCCGACACGATGGCAACGCCGGCGCTGGGCCACGGAAGCGCGTCGAGCAGTTCGCCCTCGGGTGTCAGCGCGACGTGTGGCCGCTCGCCGGTCAGGAGGTCGTCGAGCGGCCGCGCGCCCTCGAAGCGCTCGTCGAGCACCTCGTCGTCCTCCAGCGTCACGCTGCGCCGGTGCAACACCCCGCAGCCGGTGGCTGCCGCGTGGAGGACCAGCGTCGAGACCAGGCGCTCCTCGGCGTCGCGGTCGCGCTGCCCCTTACGCAGCGTGAGCGACAGCGAGTGCCGACCCAAGGCGCCCTCGACGGCGAGGCACAGGCCGTGGTCGCCGCGCTTCGTGCGGTCGGTTGCGATGGTGGCGGTGCACCCCACGCCGATGACGCTGACGCCGGGCGCGGCCAGCGCGCGCGCGCGGCGGCGCGCGCGCGCCGCGAGGGCGGCAGCCACGTGGGGCGACACCGTCTTCTCCGGCACGCCACCGATCGCCTCGGCGAGCGAGCCCGCTGCGTACCGGTCCACGGCCTCGAGGACGGTCCGCGACGAGCCGCCTACGGCGTGGAGCCATGCCAGCGCCTCGGCTCCTGCGCCGGCGAAGTCGTACACGAGCATCGTCGGAGATGCGTGCATCTCGGCCACCACCTGCCGGAGGGCGTCGGTCACCGCGCCATCATCTCATGCCGAGACGCCCGGGTAGCATGACCTGCACCCATGCCACAGCATCCGCCACTCGCGACGCTCCTCCCTCACGTCGTCGACGTGGCGCGCGCCGCCGGACGGGCGATCATGGAGGTCTACCGGAGCGAGTTCGACGTGCACTACAAGGACGACGCCAGCCCGTTGACGACGGCCGACCTGGCGGCGAACCGCGTGATCGCCGCTGGATTGCGCGCGCTGACGCCCGAGCTGCCACTCGTCTCCGAGGAGCAGGCCCACGCGCCGTTCGAGACCCGCCGTGCATGGCCGCGTCACTGGCTCGTCGACCCGCTCGACGGCACGCGCGAGTTCGTGGCGCGCAGCGGCGAGTTCAGCGTCAACATCGCCCTCGTCGAGGCCGGCCGGCCGCGCCTCGGCGTGGTGCACGCGCCGGCGGCGGACGTGACCTATGCGGGTGGAGCGGGCATCGGCGCGTGGCGCAGCCTGGGCGACGGGTCACGCGAGCCGATCGGCGTGCGCCGACCGGAGGGCGACGAACTCGTGGTGCTCACCTCGCGGACGCACCGCGACGGACGCACCGAGGCCTTCCTCGCCGAGCTCGCGAAGCGCCACCGGCTGCGCGTGGAGCAGCGCGGCAGCGCCCTCAAGGCGTGCCTGATCGCCGCCGGCGAGGCGCACCTCTACCCACGCATGGGCCGCACCTGGGAGTGGGACACCGCGGCGTCGCAGGCGGTGCTCGAGGCGGCCGGCGGCGTGCTGTGCGAGGCCGGCGGGACGGCCGCGCTGCGCTACGGCAAGCGCGACCTCCTGAACCCGGCCTTCTACGCCGCGTACGGCAGCGACGCACCGCATCCCTAAGCGCACCAGGTGTGACAGTCTCGTGACACTTCCGGCGCCGTTCCCGGCCTAGGCTTGGAGGTCGTGGAAGGACTCACCCTCATCGGCGTCTCGCACAGGCGCGGCGGGATCGCCGCGCTCGAGTCGTGGCACGAC
>SLSM01000238.1 GCA_007130445.1 Trueperaceae bacterium
ACCCACCTGATGGACGCCACGCCCGTCACCCTCGGCCAGGAGTTCTCCGGCTACGCCACCCAGGTCGCCAAGGGCATCGAGGTCGTCGAGCAGAGCCTCGCCCACCTCTACGAGCTGGCGCTGGGCGGGACCGCCGTCGGCACCGGACTCAACGCGCCGGCGGGCTTCGCCGAGCGCGTCGCCGAGGTGATCGCGGAGCTCACCGGGCGCCCGTTCCGGACCGCCGACAACAAGTTCGAGGCGCTCTCCGCCCACGACGCCGTGGTCGAGGCCTCGGGCGCACTCAAGCGCGTGGCGGTGTCCTTGATGCACATCGCCAACAACGTTCGCCTGCTCGCCTCGGGGCCGCGCTGCGGGATCGGCGAGCTGCGCCTGCCCGAGAACGAGCCCGGCTCGTCGATCATGCCCGGCAAGGTCAACCCCACCCAGGCCGAGGCCATGACCATGGTCTGCGCGGAGGTCATCGGCAACGACGCCGCAGTGAGCGTCGCCGGGACGCACGGCCACTTCCAGCTCAACGTGTTCAAGCCCGTGATGATCTACAACCTGCTGCGCAGCGCGCGCCTGCTCGGCGACGCCAGCGCCTCGTTCACCGACCACTGCATCGCCGGCGCCGAGCCCGACCGCGAGCGGGCGAGGGCCCACCTCGACGCGTCGCTGATGCTCGTCACGGCGCTCAACGCCCACATCGGCTACTACAGGGCGGCCGAGATCGCCCAGAAGGCACACCGCGAAGGCACGACGCTCAAGCAGGCGGCGCTGGCGCTCGGCCACCTCGACGAGGCGACCTTCGACGCGGTGGTGGTGCCGGAACGAATGCTCGGTCGCTGAGGGTCAGCGGCGGCGGTCGAGGACCTCGGCGTCGTCGGGGAGCCAGGTGACCTCCGCGGCGTCGAGGCCACCGTCGACCGAGAGGCCCATCAGGCGTAGGTCGGCGAACAGCGTCGACTCGTCCGAGTAGAGCGTGAGCCGCAGCGGCAGCCAATCCGAGGCGTCGATCACGAGGATCGCGTGATGGATGGCGGCGCCCGCGTCGCGGTTGTCGAAGCGCACCGTGTACACGTCGCCGTCGCTGCCCTGCTCGACCGTCTCGACCCGGGCGTCCCAGCCCGCGAAGACGCGCGCCAGGTCGAGATCGAGCGCCAGCGCCTCGCCGCCCTGCACCAGGCCCCCGAACGCGTCGGGATCGGCGATGTCGTAGATCGCGACCTGGTTCGTCAGGAAGGTGTAGTTGCGGACCTCGTCGCCGACGACGACGATCATGTTGTCAGCCAACGCGTCGGGTTGGATGATGTATAGGCTCGCGGCCGGCAGGGACGGTATCGCGAGCACCTCGACCTCCACTGCGATGCGCTGCCCGGCCTCGTCGCGCACCTCGCCCTCGAGCACGAAGGCGATGTCGTGCAGGCGCTCCGCACGCTGTTCGAGCTCCGCGAGCACCGCCTCGACCGGCATGCCTTGGCCGCGGGCCGTGGTCGCGACCAGGAGCAGGGCGGCCGCCATCGCCGCGGCCGCCACCAGCAGCGCGCCGGCCAAGCCAGCGATCACCCGGGAGGTCCTCGACGGTTGCGCCGGAGCGACGGTGACGCGAGGGGCGTGGCGGTGCGGCTGATACTCGACGTGCTCGGGGTCGCTCATGGCGCCAGTATCGCCCACGCTCGTGAGCGCAGCCGTCGCGGGCGTGAAGGGACGTTCAGGCCATTCACACGGCGGCACGGAGGGCTGTGCTGCTACCGTACGGGGCGAGAGGGAGGTGCAGTATGCACCGCTTCAGTACCGTACTCATCGTCACGGCCCTGCTCGCGACGCTCTTCACCGCAGCAGCCCAGCGCATCGTCATCAGCCCCCAGGCCATCATCGTCAACCCGATCCCGTCGTTCGACGTCGAGGTCTTCGTCGATCGCGATACGACCGGTCGGGGCGCGCCGAGCTACGCCATCGGCCAGTCCATCGAGATCGGCGTCCGCGTCAGCGAGGACGCGTACGTGTACCTGTTCAGCATCAGCGCCCGCGGTGAGGTCGTCCAGATCCTCCCCAACCGCTTCGACGACGCCGGCAGGAACAACTTCGTCCGCGCCGGTCAGACGACGTACTTCCCGCCCCGCGGCGCCCGCTACAGCTACGTGATCGATCCGCCCGAGGGGCTCGCGAAGGTCATCGCCGTGGCGTCGAAGCGCGAGATCGACACTCGGACGCTGGCGAGCTTCGAGACCGAGCGTGACTTCCAGGCGACCTCCAACCTGGGTGAGGAGGGCTTCGCCCGAGCGCTCTCGATCGTCGTCAGGCCGCTCCCGCAGCAGGACTGGGTGACCTCAACGGCCCTCTACTACGTCGGCCGCGCGCCGGCGCAACCGGCGTACGGCACGCTGTCGATCACCTCGAGCCCGTCGAACGCCGAGGTCTTCGTCGACGGGGAGTTCGCCGGGTTCACGCCCGTGCAGTGGGGCTCACGGCCGGGCAACGTGACCGTCGAGGTCCGCCGTGACGGTTTCGAGACCACGACGCAGCGCGTCCAGGTCCGCCCCGGAACGAGCACCGACGTGCGCTTCGACCTGCGCGCGATCGCCCGTGATGGCACGGTGACGTTCACCAGCGATCCGCGCGGCGCCGACGTCTACGTCGAGGGTCGCTTCGTCGGCAGCACACCCACGGGCCGCCTCACGTTCGCACCGGGCACGTACACCGCCCGCTTCGAACTCCCCGGCTACGGCAGCGAGAGCGTGCGCTTCACCGTCCGCGCCGGTCAGGCGAGTGACGTGAACCAACGCCTCCGCGTCCAGGAGGGCACGCTCGAGGTCACGGGCAACATCGGCAACGCCCAGGTGTTCCTCGACGGCCGCGAGGTCGGCAGGCTGGCCTCTGGCTCGGGACGCCTGATCGTCGACGGCCTCACGCCGGGCAGCTACGAGCTCGTCGTGCTCGCGCCGGGCTACTCGACGTACCTCGGCACCGTCCGCATCGAGGCGGGCCGTACCACGACGCAGCGGGTGTCGCAGACGCGCCGCTGAGGCGAGGCGTGGCCGCGCTCCGGCCGCGTGATCGCTCGTTCGCGCCCCGGCACGCCCTGCGTGCCGGGGCGCTCGCGTGCCTCGCGCTCGGTGCCGCCCGCCGGGGCGGACGGGCGTACGACGTCGCCAACGCGGTAGCGACGTCGTAGCATGGTGCTCCATGTCGAGCCCTCCACGAGTCAACGCCGTCGTGCTCGCCGGTGGCGGCGATGCCGACGCCCTCGCGCGAGCCGCTGGTGTCGCCAGCAAGTCGCTGGTGCCGCTCGCCGGCGCGCCGATGGGGGCGTACGTCGCATCGGCGCTGCGTTCCAGCGGCGTCGTCGAGCGCATCGTCTACGTCGGGCCCGCCGACGCTCGCATCGCCGCCATGGTCGATCACGTCGTCCCCAGTGGCGCGCGCATGGTCGACTCGCTGGCTCTGGGCTTCGGCGCCGCGTTCGCGGGGGCCGAGGCCGCGCAGCGCATCCTGTTGGTGACGGGCGACGTGCCGTGGTGGCGGGCGGAGGGCGTGCGCGACTTCGTCGCGGACGCGCCGGCAGCCGCCCTCGTCTACCCGGTCGTGCGAGCCGAGACGGCGCTCGCGGCGTTCCCGCAGCAGCGGCGCACCTTCGTGCGGCTGCGCGATGGGCGCTTCACCGGCGGCAACGCCGCGCTCCTGACGCCCGAGGCGGCTATCGCGCTCCTCCCCGTCATCGACCAGGTCTTCCGGGCGCGCAAGGCCCCCTGGCGGCTCGCCGCGCTGGTCGGGATCGACGTCGTCGTGGGCCTGGTGACGGGCCGCGTGTCGCTCGAGCGGCTGGAGACGCGCATCAGCGCGATCCTCGGTGTGGCCGGACGGGTGCTGATCAGCGACGACGCCGGCATCGCCGCAGACGTCGACAAGCCCGCGCAACTCGCGCTCCCCGGCACGGGCGGTCCGCCCCTCGCGTCGCTCCTGGGGCCGTCGTGAGGCGCCCCGACCAGCTCCGCGTGCGAGCCCTGATCGGCGCGCTGGCGTCGGTGGCCTTCGGCCTGCTCGTCGCATGGTTCGTGCATCTCGGACTGGGGCGCCAGGGACTGCTCGGTTTCGGCATCGCGAACGCCGCGGGCCTGCTCGAGGGCGCCGCGTTCGTGGTCACCACGTTCGCTGCGCTGCGCGCGGTGCGCGCCCTGTTGCGGCTCCCCTCGTCCAGTCTGTTGTCGTTCGGGATCGCCGTGCCGCCGAGCGCGGCGTCGGCTGCGGCGGCGGTGCCGACGGTCGACGCCGACGCCCTGGTGCAGACGATGGCGGAGCACCGTCAGGTGGTCGTGCTCGACGACGGCGTGCCGGTCGGCATCGCCGGTGTGCACCCCGATCGCGTGGTGGCGTGGGACGAGGTGGTGAAGGTCGATGCCGCGGCCGCGCTCACCGAACTCCGGCCCGTGCTGGCCCGCGCGCCGTTGGTGGCCGTGATGGACGACGGCCGCGTGGTCGGTATCGTCACCCAGGAGCGTTACTTGGCCGTGTCGTGGGGTCGCGGCGCCTGAGACGAGCTCAGCAGGCGGTCGCGTCCCGCGGCCGGGACGGCCCCTCGTCCGCCAGCGGTAGGTAGGGCGTCGCGTCGAGCGCCAGCGCCCGGTCTTGATCGGGGACGCCCAGGCGCTCGAGCTGCTCGATGGCCGCGAGCGCGATCATCGCTCCGTTGTCCGTGGTGAGCGCGAGCGGTGGCAGGTGCACGCGCAGGTCGGCCGCCGCCAGCGCCGAGCGCAGGCTGCGGTTGGCCGCCACGCCGCCGGCGACGACCAGCGTGTCGCGACCCGTGGCGCGTGCCGCCCGGACCGCGACGTCGACCAGGCTCTGCACGACGCGCGCCTGGAAGGCGGCCGCGACGTCCGCCGGCCGTGCGCCGGCGTCGCGCTCGAGCAGCATCGCGACCGCCGTCTTGAGGCCGCTGAAGCTGAAGTCGTAGCCGCGCTGGTGGGCCATCGGCCGAGGGAGCGCGACGGCCGCGGCGTCGCCGGTCTCGGCCAGCGCCGCCAGTGCAGGACCGCCGGGGTAGGGGAGGCCCAGCAGGCGCGCGACCTTGTCGAAGGCCTCGCCGGCCGCATCGTCGCGGCTCCCACCGAGGCGCAGGAAGCGGCCCGGCTCGGGGACGTCGAACAAGACGGTGTGACCGCCCGAGGCGATCAGGCACAGGTAGGGGGGTTCGGGTGGCGGGTCCGCGCCGTCGCCCTCGGCCAGGCAGGCGGCGACATGCCCCGCCAGATGGTGCACGCCGACGAAGGGGAGCCCGCGGCCCCACGCCAGCGCCTTCGCGTAGCCGAGGCCGACCAGCAACGACCCGGCCAAGCCGGGGCCGTAGGTGGCCGCGACGGCGTCGAGGTCGTCGAGCGTCACGCCAGCCTCGGCCAACGCGCGCGTGAGCGTGGCGTCGATCGTCGCGAGGTGCTCGCGGCTGGCGGTCTCGGGCAGCACGCCGCCGAGCGGCGCGTGCAGGGCGGCCTGCGACGCGACCACGTTGGCGAGGACGCGGCGCCCGCGAACCACGCCGACGCCCGTGTCGTCACAGGAGGTGTCGATCCCGACGACCAGCATGCTCACGAGCCTACCAGCGTCAGGCGCCGCGCCGGCGCCATCTGGCACCTGCGGCCGCATGGCGCCGGCAGCGTCCGCACGCCCGGCGGTACACTGGCGCGATGTCCACCGAGAGCGTCCTGGCCGCGCACGCAGAGGTCGTCCCGCTGGCATGGCGCGTCGGCGCGGAGAGCGTTGCGCTCGGCAGCGCGGTCGGCGTGTTCGGGCACCCCGGCCTCGATCCGGCGCTCGAGGCGCTCTCCGAGGCGCTCGCGCGGGGCCGGCTGGCACCACCCGAGGCGCCGTTCGTCGATGCCACGGGCGGGCCCGGCGCCGTCCTCGCGTACGCGCGTGGAACGGGCGGCCCGAGCGGGTCCGTGCTGGCGTCGTCGGCGGCGGCGCGGCGCGTGGCGTTGGCGCTGGGCGCCGAGGCTGACGCCGTGC
>SLSM01000214.1 GCA_007130445.1 Trueperaceae bacterium
ACTGGCGGGCCTGCTGCCGTGGCTGGTCCTCCCCTGGCCCGCGATGCACGCGTCGGCACCGAACGACGACACCGTCCGCTTCACGCTGCAGTCCGGTTGGCCGCCCGCGCTCGTCGTGGGCTTGGCTGCGTTGGTCCTCGTCGGTGCGGCGGCGGTGGTCTGGTGGCGCATCGGTGGACGTGACGAGCTTCGGGCGTTGGGACCGACCCGCTCGGAGCTGCTCTCGACCCGTCCGCGCGACGTCGGCGGCGTCGCAGCGGTGCTGATGGGTCTCCTCCTGATCGCCGTGGCGTTGCACGCTTGGTCCGGCGGAGCCGCCGCCGATGCGGGCGTTCCGACCGAGGTACCGCCACCCCCGAGCCACGCGCCGCTCTTCGACGTGCATCTCGACGGGTCCGCCTTCGACGCGACCTTCCCCGGGGGCGTCGCTCACGGCGAGACGATCGTCCTGGTCCTGCGCTTCGAAGCGCTCGCGGGTGGCCCCTTCCGCGTGACGCTCGTCGACGCCGCAGGTGACGAACACTCGCTCGCGAGCTTCGGAGCGGACACCACGATGGGCGTGGCGCGCAGCGAGCCACGCGTCGGGCCACCGAGCGGGCCATGGCACCTCCGCCTGGTCGCCGAGGACACCGTCGGGCGCATCCGAGCGTGGACGCTCGAGCCGTTGGAGCCGGCCATCGTGGTCCCCGGTTCGTAAGGGCCTTGTCAGGCCTCGCCCGACGTGCCACACTCCCTGAGGCGAGCACGCCGGGGACCCTGCGCACAGCGTGGCTACCGGCGCAGCGTCGTGCTCCGAGCGGCACGCATGGTGCGTGCTAGACTCGCGCACGAACGCGCGCCCGCTCGCGAGCAGCACAATTCGTAGGAGGTCCTCTCATGGACGAAGCCGCCATCCTGGACAAGATTCGCGACGTCGTCGCTGACAAGCTCGACGCCGACCCGAGCGACGTGGTCGACAGCGCGTCGTTCGTCGACGACTTGGGCGCCGATTCTCTCGACGTGGTCGAGTTGATCATGGGGCTCGAGGACGAGTTCGGCATCGAGATCAGCGACGAGGAAGCCGAAGGAATCCGCACCGTCGGTGACGCCGTACGCTTCATCGCGTCGCAACAGTAAGCGAGGGCCACCGCCCCCGGGCGGAGCGTCGCTCGAGAGGCGAGTGCATGTCATGAAGCGAGTCGTCGTCACGGGCGTTGGACCGGTCACCCCCATCGGGGTCGGCGCCGACGCGTTCCTCCAGGCGCAACACCGGGCCGAGAACGGGATCCGCGCGATCACGCTCTTCGACGCCTCGGACCTCAGCGTGCGTATCGCGGGCGAGGTCGACATCGAGGTGGAGACCTATCTGGACCGCAAGGAGGCGAAGCGGCTCGACCGCTTCGTGCATCTGGCAGTCGCCGGTGCCGAGTTGGCGCTCGCCGACGCCGGCCTGACACACGAGGACGTCGCCGGTGAGCACACCGGCACGTCGATCGGCAGCGGCATCGGCGGGTTGGGCACGTGGGAGGCGACGTCCGAGGTGCGCTGGAAGCGTGGCGCGATGCGCATGAGCCCGTTCTTCATCCCCCAGCTGATCGCCAACATGGCCTCGGGCCACGTGGCGATGCGCTTCGGCTCGACGGGCCCGTCGAACACGGTCGTCACCGCCTGCGCCACCGGCTCCGGCTCGATCATCGACGCCTACCGCACCATCGAGCGCGGCGAGGCCGAGGTCATGTTCACGGGCGGCGCCGAGGCCTGCGTCACCCCGATGGGCATCGGTGGCTTCGCCGTCATGAAGGCGCTCTCCACGCGCAACGACGAGCCCGAGACGGCCAGTCGGCCGTTCACCGCCAGCCGCGACGGGTTCGTGGCCGGCGAGGGTGCGGGCGTGCTGATCCTCGAGGAGCGTGAGCGGGCGATCGCCCGCGGCGCCCGCATCTACGCCGAGGTCATCGGCGGCGCGACGAGCGCCGACGCGTACCACATCACGGCCCCTGCCCCCGGTGGCGCCGGCGCCGTGCGCTGCATCCGCTGGGCGCTGCGCGACGCGGGCCTCGAGCCGGCCGACGTCGGCTACATCAACGCGCACGGCACGAGCACGCCCGCCAACGACCTCAACGAGACGCTGGCGTTCAAGAGCGTGTGGGGCTCGCGCGAGGCCGTACCGCCGGTGTCGTCGACCAAGTCGATGACCGGCCACACGCTCGGCGCCGCGGGCGGCATCGAGGGCATCGCGACGATCCAGGCGCTGTACACCGGCGTCCTGCCGCCGACGCGCAACCTCTTCGATCCCGACCCCGAACTCGACCTCGACTACATCCCGCACGAGCCGCGCCACCAGCAGGTGGACGTCGCGCTGTCGGTGAACTTCGCCTTCGGTGGGCAGAACGCCGCTGTGGTGTTCAGGCGGGCCTGAACGACGACACCTGAACCTCTCGCTGCGGTGCACCACGTCGGTGCAGGCGGGGCCCGGCGTCCGCTGTCCAGGTCGTCATGGCCAGGCCGTCAGATGTCGAGGTCGAGCGCATAGCGCACCGCCACGTCGAGCGGCAGCGCTGCACCCTCCGCCCACGCGCGGGCACCCGCGGGTTCGTCGCGCGCCACCTCTGACAGCGCCTTGCGCACCACACCCGCCTCGGGCTCGAAGGCGGCACGCCCGAACTGCCGCTCGGCCGTCTCCGCGGCCGCCGTCAGCCTCGCCGCGTGCTCGCGCGCACCCGAGCGCTGGGCGATGAACGCGGCGACCTCGAGCGCGAACACGGCGGCGCCGTGGAACGCGAGGGCGTCGAGGTTCGTGAGCGCCACGCGCACCTGTGCCCAGGCCTCGGACCAGCGCCCGGCGAGGCCGTACGTCACGGCCAGGCAGAGCCGTGCCCACGACTCGGACTGTGGGTCGCCAGCCTCCGCCTGGAGGGTCGCGGCCGCTGCGGCCCAGCGCTCCGCCTCGGCGAGGTCGGCGCGTCCGATCGCCGTGCGCGCGAGCATCACCCATCCGAACGACTCGGCCCACGGCCAGCCCACGCTCGCTGCGCTGGTGCGGGCCGCCTCGGCGTGCCGCCCGCACCCGTCGAGGTCGCCGTCGCTGGCGTGCACGATGGACCTGGCGATGTGCAGCACGGCGCGAGCCGGCACGTCGTCGACGGCCGTGAGCGCTGCCTCGGCCTCGTCCATCGCTGCGCGCGCAGCGACGAGGTCGCGCTGCTGGAGCGTGCACGCGCACAGGCCGAGCAACAGGTCGAGCCGCACCTGAGGCCCGTGGTCGGGTCCGACGCCCGAGTCCACGGCGCCCAGCACCTCGCGCAACCACGGGACCTGCTCCGCCCCTTGGCCCTCGATCCACCAGTACAGCCAGAGCGAGCGCGCGAAGGCCGCGGCGGCGACCGCGTCGCGCGTCGACGTCACGTGCGCCAGGGCGGCGCGGAGGTTGTCGGCTTCGTTGCGCAGCACCGCGAGGCGCTCCGCTCGGCCGTGCTGGAGGGCGACGCCGTCGCTCGCCGCGACGCGGAGGAAGTGCTCCGCATGGCGCGAGCGCACCGCGCTCTCCTCACCCGACGCCTGCAGCTGCTCGAGCGCCGTTTCGCGCACCAGCTCGAAGCCGAGGTACCGGACGCCGGTCTCGACGCCCACCCGCTGCAGGAGTCCGTGATCGACGAGCTCTGCCAGGGCATCGAGCGTCGCCGTGGTCGGACCGCTGCCCGGTGGCGCTCCGGCACCAGTGACCGCCTCGACCGCCTCGAGGTCGGCCCCGCCAACGAAGACGCTCGTGCAGCGCAGCAGCGCCCGGGCGTCATCGCTCAGCATGTCGACGCTCCACGCGATCGTGCGACGGATGGTGCGCTGCCGCTCCGGCAGATCGTGCGCCCCGCCGGCGAGGGTGTCGAGGCGATCGCCGAGGGTGGCGTCGAGCCGACGCTGGAGCGCTTCGAGAGACAGATGGCGCACACGGGCGGCCGCGAGCAGGATCGCGAGCGGCCAGCCCTCGAGGCGCGCTGCGAGCCGCAGCAACGCAGCGGCGTTGCTCGGCCCGACGTCGAAGGTCGGGTCGGCGGCGCGTGCGCGCCATACGAACAGCCCGACGGCGGGGTTGGCGCGTGCGGTCGCCACGAGCGCCTCCGGGCTCGTCGCGGCGGGCACCGCGTCGATGGGCAACGGCGAGAGGGGTACGCAGCGCTCCGCCGAGAGCCGCAACGGCACGCGGCTCGTCACCAGCAGCGTCAGCCCGGGAGCCACCTCGAGCAGTCGCACGAGCAGCGGGACGGCGGCCACGACCTGCTCGAGGTTGTCGAGCACCACCAGCGACCGGCGCGTCGCCAGGTAGGCCTCGAGCGTCTCCGCGGCGCCGCGCTCGTCGGCGCCGCGGAGCCCGAGCGCGGCGGCGATCGCGCCTGCCACGAGCCGGTGGTCGTCGACGCCCTGGAGGCCCACGAACGCGACGTCGTCACCGGAGCGGGCGCGCAGACGGTGCGCGAGCTCGAGCGCGAGGCGCGACTTCCCGATCCCACCCGGGCCGACCAGGGTCACCAGGCGGACGGAGGGATCGTCCAGCAGCGCGGTCGCCTGCGCGAGTTCGCGCTCGCGGCCGAAGAGCGGTCCCCACACGCCGGGCACCGTCGCGGTCACGGGTTGCGTCCACGCCTCTGGCAGCCGGTCGAAGCGTTCGGAGAGCAGCGTCGCGAGGTCCTCTGCCACCAGGTCCCGCAACTCGTCGGCGTCGTCGAAGGGGCGGTAGCTGACGCAGTCGTCGGCGCGCACGCGGCCGAGCAGCGTGTCGAGCGCCGGCTCGCGTCCTCCCTCGACGCGCTTCACGTAGATCAGCTTCGGCCGCTCGCCCGAGCGCAGGTACTCATCCTCGAGCCCTGAGACGCTCTCGCCCGGTGCGATCCAGCCGTAGCGGTGCGCGTAGATGCCGACGAAGACGTCGCTCTGGTCGAGGTAGGCGCGGTACAGGTCGCGCGGCGGGTGGGCGCGGGCACCGGACTCGAACATGACTGGCGTCAGGCGTAGGCCCTCGACGGCGGTGCGCACGGCAGCGCGCTCCTCCGCGAGCTCGACCAGCGTGGAGCTGACGAAGACGCGCACGCGCTGGTCCGGCGTGCGGATCGAGGGGCGCGTCGCGGCGGCCGCGGCCGCCGGGACCGGGCCAACCGAGCTGGCGTCCGCGGCCCCGCCGGCGCCAGAGATCGCTGCCGCACCGGGCTCGCTACGATGCGTCGAAGGGGGGTCGGCGCCGGGGCCGTCGGTGGCCGCGCTTCCGAACGCGGTCGGCTGGACCCGACTCCGCCGCCGTTCGTCGATGAAACGCGTGACGGTGGTGGCGTTGACCGCGATCGCCATGAGGATGCCGATGCCACCTAGGATCGACAGCACGAGCTCCATACCCGTCGTGACCTCCACGGCCCGGCGCGTCGTCCGACGCCCGGCGATCGGGTCGCTCGGCGCCGCGTCAGCACCACTCTGGAGCACGCCCACGTGGCTGTCAACGGCTCCGGGGTCGTGCGACGGGACCATCACCCCGGCGCGTGGAGGTAGACTGCGAGGAGTCCCACCCCCCCTGGGGTGGTCGGCGCGCTGTGGCGCGCCCCGAGGAGGCATCCATGACCCATCTCGACGTGCAAGGCATGACCTGCAGCCACTGCTCCGCGGCGGTGAAGCGAGCCCTCGAGGCCGTCCCTGGCGTAGAGAGTGCGGCCGTCGACCTCGCCGCCGGTCACGCGTCCGTCACAGGATCGGCCCCCATCGACGCGTTGATCAAGGCCGTCGTCGACGAGGGCTATCAGGCAGCGCCGGCCTCATGAGCGCGGCGCCGGACGAGGTGCGCCCGGCGGACACGCACGGCGTCGACGAGGCGCTGACGCGCATCGCGTCCCATGACGACTGCTTGCACCTGGACGCGGCGGTGCGGGAAGACGCGTCGCGCCGCCTGAAGAGCGTTCGCGGCCACGTCGAGGGCGTGCTGCGGATGCTCGACGATCCGAACGTGTACTGC
>SLSM01000311.1 GCA_007130445.1 Trueperaceae bacterium
AGCGCGGCGAACGACGCCTCCACGACGTCGTCGATGAACACGAAGTCCCTGCTCTCGTGGCCGTCCTCGAACACGTTGAGTGGCTGTCCTGCGAGCAGTGCCGACGAGAAGACCGACAGGATTCCGGTGTAGGGGTTCACCAGGGATTGGCCCGGGCCGTACACGTTCTGGAACCTGAGGGCGACGGCAGCGATTCCTAGGGCCTTGCAGGTCTCCATGACCAGCAGTTCCTGGGCCAGCTTCGTGATGGCGTACACCGACACCGGCTTCATCGGTGCGTCCTCGTCGGTGGGTGCGGGTTCGGTATCGCGGCCGCAGACCGGACACTTGGCTTCGAAGTCACCGGCAGCCAGGTTCCGCTCCAACCTCTGCTCCGGCATGACGAGCCCGTGTTCCTGACAGCGAGCGCTTCCTTCTCCGTACACCGCCCTGGAAGAGGCCACGAGCACGCGCTGCACGTCGTGCCGCTTGTTGCTCAGCAGGTCGAGCAGGACGCCCGTGCCGTGGACGTTCACGTCGCAGTAGTGGGCGATGCGGTACATCGATTGCCCGGTACCGGTCTCGGCGGCTAGGTGGACGACGTGCGTCACGCCAGCGAGCGCGCGTTCCACGTCGGCGCGATCACGAACGTCGCCTCGGACGAAGTCCGCCTTGCCCTTGATCCGGTCGAACGTGGATGACCGGTCGGGGTCGCTGCCGTGGATCTGAGGCGATAGGTTGTCGAGGACCGTCACGGCGATGCCCGCCTCGGCGAGCCGCTCGACGAGGCGCGATCCGATGAAGCCTGCGCCTCCCGTCACCAAGACCCTCACGACGCACCTCCACGCAGCGACGATCGAGATCGAGCGTGCGAACACATCAAGTCTCTGACCATGACAGATCCCTCTCGTGACCGAGTTCGACCAGGCGTTCTACCGCCAGCGCTACGCGGATGGCCAGCGGAGCCACGTGTTGGGTTCGGGTACTGTCGCTCGCGCAGCCGCATGATCTCCTCTCGGTCCGCTCGCTCGGCCGCCGTGGCATCCCAGACCAGATACACCCTGGAGCGATACGAGATTCGGCTACGCGATGGCGCGATGCACGCGTCCGCGACGACAGCGGACCGTGCGGGTGACTCGCTTGTGCGGCACGCCACGAAGCCTACCGTGCCATATCTCGTGGACGCAACGCCTCGGAGAAGATCACGTCGTGCGGACCGTTCGAGCGCTTCCATCCGGTTCGTACGCCGAGGGTGTGGACCCGGGACGGCTCGAACGCGTTCGTCACCATCGACGCCGAGACCGGGACCTGGCAGGCGCAGTTGATCGAGTCCGAGCCCTGACCGAGAGCCCTGCTTCGCACGCTGACGCCCGCAGGCCGACGCTGCCGGCCCAGGGGCGTCAGCGCGCCCTGCTCGTCTGCTCGACGGGCGCCCCGAGCCAGCCGATGCCCTCGCGGAACGACATGGGTTGCTGCTCCGGCGGTGCAGATGCGATCAGTTCGCGCAGGCGTTCGCGCCGATGCCCGTACAGCTCGGCCAACGCCCGCTGGAGCCCGGCGTCGAGCCGCGGCGATGCGGACCGGACGCCGAGCCGATGGAGCGCCTGGTGCACCAAGTCCAGGGCCTTCCCTGCCTGCCGCGTGTTGGGCACGAGGCGCTGGATTCGCGTGAGCGCGCCGACGTAGGAGTTGAGGAGGGGTCGCGTGGCGATGCTCGGCGGCCGGAACGACGGATCCACGCCGAGGAAGCCGAAGACCTGCGCCAGCACCCGCTCCGGCGCCCGTGCGATGTCGTGGTAATCGACGAACAGGAAGCGGTCGATCGGGAAGTGGGTCAGGTAGCGCTCGATCTGCTCGGCGTAGAAGCCGCGCTCGAGCACGTCTCGCAGCGGCGCATGTGCCGGGCTCTCGTCGTCCATGCCCTCCATGGCTTGGCGAAGCCCCTCCTCGACCGGCACGGCTGGCAGAGCGGTCTTGCGGACGTACCAGTGGTACGCGGAGACGGCACGATCCACGGGGTCGCGCAGCGACACGATGAGGCGCACGTTGGGCAGGTGTCGATGCACCTCGGCGGGCGATCGGGGATCGGCCAGGTACTCCACCGACACGTGCCCGCGTGCGCCGCCGGCCGGCGCTTCGGGCAGTTGGGCGAAGTACCACTCCGGGCCGCGTTCCTGGACCAGGTCGCCACCGAGGTACGCCATCTCCAGCTTGTGTTTCGGCAGCGCCAACTCGGGGTGCTCGCCGAGGCAATCGTGCAGCCAGGTGGTGGCGCACTTCTGTGCACCGATGACGAGGAAGTCGAGACTCGGCACCGAGCCCTCAGCCACTGGACGCGCGGCGCTCATGCGGTCGCTCCGGCCGGGCTCGCCATGGTCGGACCCGCTGGGGCGGCGCACGCGCCCGTGCCACACGCGGACGGGAGAAGGGGATCCGCTCGCGTCTCGGACGACGCCGAGCCGAAGCGCAGGGCACACCGGTCGGCCGAGTGCCGTGGGCCCGTCGCCGCGTTGCCGATCACCGCACCACGCCCCGCTCCCGAAGCGCGGCGAGCGCGCGCTCGACGCAGGCGTCGACGTCCTCTTCGTCGGTGCGCAGGTGGACCTCCGGGTTCGGCGGCGGCTCGTACGGCGAGTCGATGCCGGTGAAGTGCCGGATCTCGCCGGCACGCGCCCGTCGGTAGAGGCCCTTCGGGTCGCGTCGTTCGGCCACGTCCAAGGGGGTGTCGACGAACACCTCGATGAACTCGTCGATGGGCAGCAGTTCGCGCACCATCTGGCGGTCGTCGCGGAACGGGCTGATGAAGGCGGTGAGGACGATGAGGCCGGCGTCGACCATGAGCGCGGCGACTTCGCCGATGCGGCGGATGTTCTCGACGCGGTCTTCGTCGTCGAAGCCGAGGTCGCGGTTGAGGCCGTGGCGGACGTTGTCCCCGTCGAGCAGGTAGGTGTGGTAGCCCATCGCGGCGAGGCGTTGCTCGACGGCGTTCGCGATGGTGCTCTTGCCGGCACCCGAGAGCCCGGTGAACCACAGCACGCACGGACGCTGCGACTTCAGGCCCGCGCGCATCGCTTTGCTGACCTTGGTGTCGGCCCAGACGACGTTCGTCGCGCGGTCGGGGGGGCTGGGTCGGGTGCTGGCGCGGATCATGCCGGCGCCTACGGTGTTGTTGGTGAGGCGGTCGATGAGGATGAAGCTGCCGGTGGCGGGGAGGGTGTCGTACAGGTCGAACGGGACGCTGGTGGCCAGCGCCAGCGAGCAGAGGCCGATCTCGTTGAGGGCGAGTCGGTCGGCTGGGACGTGTTCGAGGCTGTGCATGTCGCGGCGGTGCATGATCTGGCTGACGGTCGCCTGCGTCGTCTTGACGCCGATCTTGATGTCGAAGAGATGGCCCGGGCGCAGCGGCTCGTCGGCCATCCACACGACGGTGGCGTCGAAGGCGTCGCCGACCGAGGGCGCGGTGTCGGGGTGGACGAGCATGTCGCCGCGGGCGACGTCGACATCGTCCTCCAGCGTGAGCGTGACGGCGTGAGGCATGGTGGCGAGTTCGTGCTCGCCGCGGTGCGTCACGATCGACCGCACCCGGCTGCGCCTGCGCGAGGGGAGCACCATCACCTCGTCGCCCACGCGGACCGCGCCCGACGCGAGGGTGCCGGCGTAGCCGCGGAAGCTCGCGTGCGGCCTGTTGACGTACTGCACGGGGAAGCGCAGGTCGTCGAAGGTGCGGTTCGAGCGCACGTCCACGTCTTCGAGCACGCGCATGAGTGGCGGCCCGAGATGCCAGGGCATGGTGGCGCTCGGATGCACCACGTGGTCGCCGGTGAGGGCGCTGATGGGGACGGGGATGAGGTTGGCGTCGGTGACGCCGAGCTTGTCGAGGACGCCGCGGTAATCGGCGACGATCTCGTCGAAGCGCGCCTCGGACCAGCCGACCAGGTCCATCTTGTTGACGGCGAGGAGGAGGTGGCGGATGCCGAGGAGGGCGACGATGCTGGTGTGACGCTTGGTCTGCGGCAGGACCCCCTTGCGGGCGTCGACGAGGATGATGGCGAGGTTGGCGGTGCTGGCGCCGGTCGCCATGTTCCGGGTGTACTGCTCGTGGCCGGGGGTGTCGGCGATGATGAACTTGCGTTTGTCGGTGCTGAAGTAGCGGTAGGCCACGTCGATGGTGATGCCTTGCTCGCGTTCGCTGTGGAGGCCGTCGACGAGCAGGGCGAGGTCGGGGGCGTCGCCGGTGGTGCCGAAGCGCTTGGAGTCCTTCGTGAGCGCGGCGAGCTGGTCCTCGTAGATGAGGGCGCTGTCGTGCAGGAGGCGGCCGATGAGCGTGCTCTTGCCGTCGTCGACGCTGCCGCAGGTGATGAAGCGGAGCAGGTCCTTGTTGTGGTGCTGCTCGAGGTAGCTGAGGATGTCGCTCTGGATGAGCGGGCTGGCGTGGCTCATCAGAAGTACCCCTGGCGCTTCTTGAGCTCCATGCTGGCGGACTGGTCGTGGTCGATGACGCGGCCTTGACGCTCGCTGGTTCGCGTGAGGAGCATCTCCTGGATGATCTCGGGGAGGGTGGTGGCGCTCGAGCGGATGGCGCCGGTGAGGGGGTAGCAGCCGAGCGTGCGGAAACGGACGCGCTCCATGCGCGGGGCCTCACCTTCCTCGAGGGGCATGCGTTCGTCGTCGACCATGATGAGCGAGCCGTCGCGCTCGACGACGGGACGTTCGGCGGCGAAGTAGAGGGGGACGACGGGGACGTTCTCGAGCCAGAGGTACTGCCAGACGTCGAGTTCGGTCCAGTTGCTGAGGGGGAAGACGCGGATGCTCTCGCCCTTCTTGTGCCGGCCGTTGTAGAGGCTCCAGAGTTCTGGGCGTTGGTTGCGGGGGTCCCAGGCGTGGTTGCGGTCGCGGAAGCTGTAGACGCGTTCCTTGGCGCGGCTCTTCTCCTCGTCGCGGCGAGCGCCGCCGAAGGCGGCGTCGAAGCCGTGCCTGTCGAGTGCCTGCTTGAGGGCATGGGTCTTCATGACGTCGGTGTGGATGGCGCTGCCGTGGGTGAAGGGGTTGATGCCCTGGTTCACGCCGTCTTGGTTGATGTGGACGATGAGGTCCATGCCCAGGTCGCGCGCGAGCTTGTCGCGGAAGGCGATCATCTCGCGGAACTTCCACGTGGTGTCTACATGCAGCAGGGGGAAGGGCGGTGCGGCGGGGTGGAAGGCCTTGAGGGCGAGGTGCAGCATGACGCTGCTGTCCTTGCCGATGCTGTAGAGCATGACGGGGCGGTCGAACTCGGCGACGACCTCGCGGAAGATGTGGATGGACTCGGCCTCGAGGAGCGCGAGGTGCGTGAGGCGCTCGTCGGTGAGGGCGCCATGGGCCTCGACGGTCGCCGTGGCGGTGGCGGGTTCGGTCATGCGGGCTCCTGGTCGTAGTACGAGTCGGGGAGGGGCGCGTCGCCGGCGTAGACGACGAGGAAGGGTGGGTTGAGGAGGTCGGACTTCCCGTACTCGAGTGGTTCGCGGGTGCCGTAACGCCACACGTGCCCGCCGGCGGCTTCGACGACGGCTTGGGCCGCCGCGGTATCCCACTCCATGGTCGGGGCAGCCCTCGGGTAGTAGTGGGCGGTGCCTTCGGCGACGCGGCAGAGCTTGAGCGAGCTGCCGCTCGTGGTGCGTTCGACGCGGCCGACGAGCGCCTCGAGGCCCGCGATGAAGGCGTCGGTGGCGGTGTTGCCGTGCGAGCGGCTGGCGACCACGCGGACGCGGTCACCGTCGGCGGCGCAGGTCTCGATGCGGCGGGGGCTGCCCTCGGCCGGGTACGACCAGGCGCCCATGCCGTGCCCCCCCACGTACGTGTGCCCGGTGACGGGCACATGCACGATGCCGAGAACGGCGCGGCCGATACCCCGTGTGCGGTCGACCAGCGCGACGTTGACCGTGAACTCGCCGTTTCGGGCGAGGAACTCCTTGGTGCCGTCCAGGGGATCGACGAGCCAGTACC
>SLSM01000368.1 GCA_007130445.1 Trueperaceae bacterium
GAGCTCTACGAGCAACTCGCCGGGATGCACCGCAGCGTCCCCGCCAGCGCGGACGCCGACGTGACCGCGACCAGCACGACCGAGGAGGGCTGACATGGGGGTCGACCTGCGTACCCGCTACTTGGGGCTCGAGCTCGCCAACCCGCTCGTGGTGGCGGCCTGCCCGCTGACCGGTGAGGTCGACAGCCTCAAGGCGCTCGAGAGCGCCGGTGTCGGCGCCGTGGTGCTGCGCTCGCTGTTCGAAGAGCAGATCGAGCACGAGGAGATCGCCGCGCACGACCTGTTCCTCCACGGCGCGGAGATCTCCCCCGAGGTGACCGGCTACTTCCCGGAGCTCGAGGACTACAACACCGGCCCAGACGCCTACCTCGGCCTCATCCAGCAGGCGAAGAAGGCGCTCTCGGTGCCCGTGATCGCCAGCCTGAACGGTCACACCAGCGGCGGGTGGACCCGCTACGCGAACCTGTTCGAGGAGGCCGGGGCCGACGCGATCGAGCTGAACGTCTACTTCCTGGCGACCGATCCGCGCATGTCGGCCGCCGATGTCGAGCAGCGCTACATCGACCTCGCGGCCGCGGTGGCCCAGCAGGTGTCCATCCCGGTGTCGGTGAAGATCGGCCCCTTCTTCTCGTCGCTGCCGAACTTCGTGTTGCGCGTGCTGGACGCCGGCGCCAAGGGGATGGTGCTCTTCAACCGCTTCGTGCAGCCCGACATCCACCTCGACGAGCTGACGATCGGCCCGCGCCTGGTGCTCTCCACCCCGGAGGAGACGCGGTTGGCGCTGCGCTGGATCGCGATCCTGCGCGCGCACACCGACGCCTCGCTGGCCGCGAACTCGGGCGTGCACTCGGCCGACGACGCCATGAAGCTGCTGCTGGCCGGCGCCGACGTGGTGCAGGTCGCCAGCGCGTTCATCCAGCGCGGCCCCTACTTCGCCGAGACGCTGCTGCGCGGTATCGAGGCGTGGATGGAGCAGGGTGAGTACGAGAGCGTCGAGCAACTCCGTGGCAGCCTGAGCCAGCGCAACGTCCCCGACCCGGAGGCGTTCGAGCGGGCGAACTACATGAAGGCGCTGGTGACGTACACGAACGAACGCGCCTGACGGTCGGCTGTGACCCGCTACGCCTCCTCGGTGCGCTACCGTGATGCCATGGCGACGGACCAACGTCCAGATGCGCACCACGGTGCGCGCCACCCCTTCGAGGTGGCCTGGGTCGATCTCGATACGGCCCCGGGCCACCTCGGTCTGGCGATGGCGCCCGGTAGGACCGAGGCCGATGGCGATGTCGTGCTGTGGCGACGTGACCTGCACGCCGACCTCCGCCGGCTGCGGCACGTCCACCGCTGCGACGTCCTCGTCTCGCTGCTGAGCGACGATGAGCTCGCCGCGTTGGGGATCGCCGACCTGGACGACGCCGTCGCGGTCCACGGGATCGAGCACCACCGCTTTCCGGTGCGCGACGGCAGCGTGCCCGAGCCGGAGCAGCTGTCCGACGTGCTCGCCTTGGTCGACGCCCTGCGCGACCGCTTGCTCGCCGGACGGACCGTGGTGCTGCACTGCCGCGTCGGTCAGGGGCGTTCGGGCATGCTCGGCGCCCTGGTGACGGCCAGCCTGTGGGCCCTGCCCGTCGAGGCGATCGCGCGCGTGCGGCGCGCCCAGCCGCGCGCCGTCGAGACCGTGCAGCAGGAACACTACGTGTTCGACACCGCCTTCGCCTGGTTCCGTCACCACGTCGCACATCGCGTCCCGACCTGAGGCCGCGTCGACCGGCCGAGAGGCTGGTACGCGGGCGGTAAGCTGCCCCATGGAACGCTTCGATGCCATCGTGATCGGCGCCGGCGTGGCCGGGGCCGCGGCGGCCGCCAGCCTCGCGCGGCGCGGCCGCGTGCTCGTCCTCGAGCAGTTCGACTTCCTGCACGAGCGAGGCTCGTCGCACGGGGGCTCGCGCATCTTCCGCCACGCCTATGACGACGAGCGCTACGTGCGCCTGGCGCAGGCCGCCGACCAGCGCTGGCGCGCGCTCGAGGCGCGCAGTGGCGAGCGGCTGCTGCTGCGCACGGGCGGCCTCGACCTGGGAACGCTCGGTGCGGGCGAGCTCGACCCGATCGAGGCCGCCCTCGGCGCTGCCGGCAGCCCCGTGGAGCGCTTGAGCGCCGACGAGGTCCGGCGCCGCTTCCCCGCGTACGCCCTCGGCGACGACCGTGAGGCGCTGTTCTCACCCGACGCCGGGATCCTCGCGGCGACGCGCGCCGTGGCGACGCTGCTGCGCGACGCGGCCGGCGAGGGCGCCGTCCTACGCGAGCGCGTTCACGTCACCGACCTGGCGCTGCACGACGACGGGGTCGAGGTAGCGACGCCCGCCGGCCGGTTCGCGGCGGACCGCCTCGTGGTGGCCGCCGGGGCCTGGACCGACCGGCTGCTGACCGACCTGGGCGTGCCGCTGCGCGTCGAGCAGCAACAGGTGCTTTACCTGCGCGTCAGCGACGGCCGTGTCCACGTGCCGGAGCGCATGCCCGTGTTCATCGACCGGCGCGGCGGCATCTACGGCTTCCCGCTGTTCGAGCGCCCACACGCGCTCAAGGTGTCGGATCACGAGGGGGCGCCGACGGTGCGGTTGGACGAGCGGACCTTCGAGGTCGACCCGGAGCGCGCCGCCGGCACCGCTCGGCGCGCTGCCGCGCTGCTGCCCGGGGTCACGACCGACGTCGTCGACGCGCAGACCTGCCTCTACACGAAGACGCCCGACGAGCACTTCGTCCTCGACCGGCACCCGCGGCACCCGCACGTGGTCGTGATGGCCGGCTTCTCCGGCCACGGCTTCAAGTTCGGCGCGGTGCTGGGCGACGTCGCGGCGGCGCTATTGGGTGGCGAGGACGACGCGTTCGATCTGGGCCTGTTCCGGCTCGCGCAACGCGACACCGCCTAGCGACGTGCGGCAGCACCTGGGATGGACCGATGGTCGGTCACGCCTGGCGAGAGGGCCAACCACGGCGTGGCGCCGCCCGAGAGATAGGCGTCGGGGATGAAGCCGGTCTTGAGTGCCACCACCGGGTAGTGCTCGGGGTCGACCCCCAGCGCTACGATGGCGGTCGGCAGCGGTACGTCGTCGCGTTGGTCCAGGACCACCACGCTCACATGGTCGATCGAGACGACGAGGGCAAGGCCCGCAGTGCCCATGGGGCGGGGCAGCGCAGCCAGCGTTCCGGTCCAGGCGTCGTGACGGCCGGGACGCGGCAGAGCGACGCGCTCGCCGACGCTGCGACCCTCGCACGCAGCGTGCCATGCCGGTGCCACCAAGCCGATCAACAGCGCGCGCGTGGTGGCGTGCGCGAGGACGGTCTCGAGCACGTCGACCCGGTCACCGAGGGCTCCCGCTCCCGGGGCGTCGCCGCTGTCGGCGATGACCAGCCGATCGTCGCTCCCACGCTGAAGGCGTTCCGCCGTCGCGTCGAGGTCGCCCGCCTCCATCGGATAGGCGAACCGATCCCTTGCGCTCCAGAGCGCTCGCGTCGTCGCGGTCGCGAACGCTTCGGTCTGCGCACGGTCGGTTCCCATGGCGACGGTCCCGATGGTGGCCGCGCCCGCGGGTGCCCACGCGTTCCCGATGAACACGTCGGCGCTGAGGACGTCGGTGGGCAGACGGTCGAGCCGAGCGATGGCGTCGCGAAGCGGTCCGCGGTCGCTCGGTGCCCGCTCCGATGGGAGTCGCAGCGGGGCGCCGCGCCACGCGACGTGCGTCGCACGCTCGTCGCCCTCGGCGCCCGCGAGAAGGGAGAGCCCGCGACGCATCGTCGCGACCTGATCGACGTGGGGGATGGTGCGGAACGCGACGACGGCGTCGAGCGCCGCGAGGCTCCGCGCCGTCGGCGTGCCGTGGTTGTCGAAGACGCCGATGATCGGGACTCCGGTGCCCAGGGCGGCGCGCACGGCGCTGATCCACGCGGCGTCCGCATCGTCCAGGCCGTCTGCGCGCATCGCGCCGTGCGTGCACAGCAGGACGCCATCGACGTGCGGTCCCCGGGCCAGGGCGTCGAGGAGGGTGTCCGTGAGGGTGCTCAAGGCGCCGCGGTCGAGTCGTCCACCCGATGCGGCGCGGGCGTGGTACGCACCGACGAGACGCCAGGCGGCGTCGTCGAGGCCGCGGAACTCGCGGTGCGCGAGCAGATCGCGGCCGTGGAGTTCGCGGAACGCCGACCGGAGCGTGAGCGTCTCGTTGCGTGGATTGGACTCGGCGTGGAGACCGGCGAGCGCGAAGGTGGGTGCGGCGCGGCCCATCGTCTCAGCGCGTGAGCGCCGGGCGGTACCCCAGCAGGCTCGAGATCGTGTCCGCGGTGGCGCGGAGCCGTGGGACGAGTGTGGTGACGGCCGTGCGATCGACGCGCGGCGTGGGTCCGGCGCAGCTCATGGAGGCGATGACCGTGCCGTTTGCATCGCGGATGGGTACCGCCACGCAGCGGATGCCGATGCCGCGCTCCTCGTCGTCGACCGCGTACCCGTCCTGGCGTACTTCGGCGAGATGCGCGAGGAGCGCTTCGGGTTCGGTGCGCGTCGCGGGCGTCAGGCGTGTGAGCGGGGCGGCACGCAATCGTTCGGCCAGCGGGGCCGGGTCGAGGTATGCCAACAGGACCTTGCCGACGGCGGTCGCGTTCGCGGGGTGGCGGCGGCCGATGTCGCCCTGCAGCCCGAGCTCGTGGGCGGGGTTCTCGACGGCCAGGTACACGACCTCGAGGTCGTCGAGCATCGCCAGGCTGATGCTCAGGCCGAGGTCGCGTGCCAGCGCGCGGAAGGGCGCCTCCGCTAGGCGGGGCAACGAGGTCTGGCGCAAGAAGAGATGCGCGAGCGTGAGCACGCGAGAGCCGAGGGAGTAGCGGTCGTCGTCGCGGACGAGGAGCCCCTCGAGCTCCAGGGTGCGGACGATGCGGAAGAGGGTCGGCTTCGGCACGCCGACGGCGCGCTGGAGTTCGTCGAGCGTCATCCGGGGCGCCGCGTCGTCGAACGCCGCGAGCACGGCACAGGCGCGACTGAGGACCTTGATGCGATAGCGTTCGGCGTCGGCCGCTGTCGATCTCACGGATACTCCCCTCGTCATGCGAGCGAGCGACGAACGCCACTCGTTGACACGGCCCGCTTCGTCGCCAATAATACCCGATGTCGAAACTGCGTTTCATTTATGGCACTCGGGTGGATGTCACGATGCGCAGCGCTTCGTCCCACCGTGCATCGAAGCCCAGCGAGACGCACCGCCACGGATGACGTACCGTCCCGACACGAGGGAGCACACATGACCGAACGACCGGACTTCGGACGTCGCCTCGCCGGCAAGACGACCATCGTGACGGGTGCCTCGTCCGGCATCGGACGCGCCATCGCCATCACCTTCGCCCGCCACGGGGCCAACGTCGTCATGGCCGACGTCCGCGACGACCCGCGTGAGGGCGGCGATCCGACGCCAGCGATCATCGAGCGCGAGGGTGGGAGCGCACGGTTCGTGCACGCCGACGTGTCGCGCTGGAGCGACGTCGACGCGCTCGTCCAGGGCGCCGTCGAGGCGTTCGGTCGCCTCGACGTGATCGTCAACAACGCCGCCATCAGCACGAACCAAGCGCTCCTCGAGACGACCGAGGAGGACTGGGACCGCGTGATGGCGATCAACCTCAAGGGCGTCTTCTTCGGCTGCAAGCGCGCCGTACGGCAGATGCTCGAGCAAGAGCCGATCGACGAGGTGCGGGGGCGCATCGTCAACGTCTCGTCCCAACACGGCATGATCTGCTCGCCCAACAACTTCGCCTACGGCACCAGCAAGGCGGGCGTCGTGTACATGACCAGGCAGATCGCTTCCGACTACGCCAAGCGACAGATCGTCTGCAACGCCGTCGCGCCGGGCAAGATCGACACGGGCAAACCTGGCCCCGCCGCCTCCGAGGCGTCGCTGCAGTACTCCC
>SLSM01000135.1 GCA_007130445.1 Trueperaceae bacterium
CCCGGCTACATCAAGGGCTACCCGCCCGGCCTGCGCGAGAACGGCGGCCAGTACACCCACGCGGCGATGTGGGCCATCCTCGCCTACGTGCGCCTGGGCAAGGGCGACGAGGCGGTCGCGCTGTTCGACCTGCTCAACCCCATCAACCACGCTCGCTCGCCGGCCGACGCGCAGCGCTACGCGGTCGAGCCGTACGTCGTGGCCGCCGACGTGTACTCCGTCGCGCCGCACGTCGGGCGCGGGGGCTGGACCTGGTACACGGGCTCCGCGGCGTGGATGTATCGCGCCGGCGTCGAGGGCATCCTTGGCATACGGCGCGAGGCGGGTGACCTGGTGGTGGATCCGTGCCTGCCGGCGGCGTGGCCCGGGTTCGAGGCGACCGTGCGCAGCGGCGACGCCGTCGTGACGATCGCGGTCGACAACGCTGGCGGTGCCCAGCGCGGGCGTTGGGCGGCCACGCTCGACGGCGTGTCGCTCGAGCCGGTGGGAGGCGTCGTGCGCGCGCGTTTCGAGACCGGAACCCACCGTTTGCGGCTGTGGCGGCACAGCGATTACCGTGGGTGAGTTGAAGGGCGTGCGAGCGCACCTGCGCGCACGTCGGTCGAACGGTTCGATCGTGTCCTGGGTGAGCGCCACCCGGCAGAGAAGGGTGTCCATGTGAGTACGCTCGAGCAACACGCAGCCGCCGAGGCGCCGTACGCGCGCATCCCGACCGGTATCCCCGGGCTCGACGAGGTCCTGCTCGGTGGCCTGCCCGAGCACGGCGTCTACCTGATCAAGGGCGGCACCGGCACCGGCAAGACGACGCTCGGCCTGCAGTTCCTCCTCGAGGGCGCACGGCGGCGCGAGAAGGTCCTGTTCGTGAGCCTGTCGCAGTCGAACCGCATGCTGGAGCGCATCGCCGCCTCGCACGGCTGGAGCCTGGACGGCGTCCACGTGCACGCGATCACCCCGCACGAGATCCTGCGTCAGCAGGCCACCACCCAGGACGTGTTCGTGTCCGACGAGGTCGAGCTGGTCGACATCGCCGACCGCATCCGGGGGGTGGTCGAGGAGGTGCGACCCGTCCGACTGGTGTTCGACTCGCTCAGCTTCATCGAGATCTTGGCGACGGCGCCGGGGCGCTTCGAGCGCGAGCTCGCATCGCTCGTCGAACTGCTCGGCACCCTGGAGGTCACGGCGCTGTTCGTGTTGAACCAGGGCGGCACGGGCACCACCGACATGATCACCGACGGTGCGATCGAACTCGAGCACCTGGCGGAGGACTTCGCGGGCGTGCGCTACCGGTTGAGCGTCGAGAAGGTGCGCGGGAGTGCGTTCCGCGGCGGGCACCACGACTTCGAGATCATCCAGGGCGGCCTGCGCGTCTTCCCGCGCCTGACGCTGGTGCCGCGGGGCCGCTTCGCCGAGGAGCAGGGCGGCCGGACCCGCGCGGTGTTCGAGAGCGACGTCCCGGCGCTCGACGACCTCGTCGGCGGCGGTCTCACGGCGGGCACCTCGTGCCTGATCCGAGGGCCGTCGGGCGTCGGCAAGTCGAGCCTGGCGACGCGCTACGCGTACGCGGCCGCGACGCGCGGGCAGCGCTGCGTGTACTTCCTGTTCGAAGAGGTCCGCGACACGTTCCTGCGGCGCGCGGCGGCGTTGTCGATGGACCTGCGGCCGTTCGAGGCGTCCGGCGAGGTGCGCGTGCGCCAGGTCGGCGGTACGAGCGTGTTGCCGGGCGAGTTGGCGACCGAGATCCGCTCCGCCGTGGGGTGGGGCGCCCAGGTCGTGGTGATCGACTCGCTCTCGGGGTACTACCAGTCGCTGCCGGACGAGCGACTCTTGCTCTCGGAGATCCGCGACGTGATCCGCTACCTGAGCGAGCGCGGCGTGCTCACGCTCGTGACGTTGGCGCAGCGGCCGGACCCGGTCGGCGTGGAGGCCGTGCCGCTGGAGGCCCTGAACATCACCGAGAGCGTCGACGTCACGATCAACCTACAGTACCTCGAGGCCGGAAACGCGTTGAGCAAGGCCATCTCCGTGATCAAGCGCCGCGACGGGGATCACGAGAAGGGGATGCGCCTGCTCGAGATCGACGGCCGTGGGCTCACGGTCGGCGAGGTGTTGCCGCGCTTCGGTGGGATGACGTACGAGGGCGCTGGGGCCGCGCGCGCTCCGGTCGTGCACGAACGGGACGACGGCCATGGCGAGGACGATCGTGGATCCACCATCGGGTGACGCGCGCGTCCTGGTCTTCGCGCCAGGACTGGACAACGCCCAGGTGATCGTGCGCAGGCTCACGCGGGCCGGGTTCGAGTGCCTCACGTGCGACGACGCACGGGCGTTCGAGACGCACCTCCAGCGCGACCTCGAGCGCCTCGGTGCCGTCGTGCTCACCGTGCTGGCCGTGCGGTCCGGGGCCGGCACCGTCGTGTCGCGCTTCAAGGCGACCGAGCCGGCGTGGTCCGCCTTGCCGATCGTGCTCCTCGCGCCGCCCGGCGCGATGGGCGCGTCGCCGTGGCCGCACACGATCCTGCTGACGATGCCCACGACGGCGCAGCAGCTCGTCGATGTGGTCGAGCGCTCGCTGCACAGCCGTGGTCACCAGCAGCTCCTGGCGAGCGCCAGCGCCGACCTGCGGCGAGCCGCGTACTACGACACGCTCACGGGGCTGCCGAACCGCACCGCCTTGTACGACCGGATCATGACGCTGCAGCGCGAGCGGCGCGGGTCCCACAGCGCCTTCGCGGCGATCTTCGTCGACCTGAACGACTTCAAGCGCATCAACGACGCGTACGGCCACGCCGCAGGCGACGAGACGCTCAGGCTGGTCGCGGCGCACCTCCTGTCCACCGTCCGTGCGACCGACGTCGTGGCGCGCTGGGGCGGCGACGAGTTCATGATCCTCCTGATCGGGACCGTCGGCGCGGAGTTCGTGGCCGAGACCATCGGGCGCCTCGGGGAAGGCATGATCCTCATGTTGCAGGCGGCGAAGGACCCCGTCATGGTGTCGTTCAGCGTGGGATCCGTCGAGGGCATCGGGCCGGACTTGTCGCCCGACGAGATCCTGGCCCTCGCCGATGCGCGGATGTACGAGCACAAGAACGCCAAGCGGCGCAAGGGCGACACGTGACGGTGAACGCGGCGAGCGCTTGACGTAGCGTCGATCTGGAGACGGCGGAACGCTTGACAACCTGCGGCCGCGTACGTGCATACTCATGCAGGCCGCAGCAGGTGGTTGGCACGCCATGGACACGGTACGCGGGTGTCCGCGCCCCGGTTGGGCCCATCCTGGATCGTCGAGGAGTGGACGATGGAGCATGCAGGTGTCCGACCAGGCCAGCGCGCGCCCGGCCAGTGGGTGCGCGACGATCGAGTACTGCCGCTGACGCGGCACGTCGCCTTCCACGTCACGCACGTCCTTTTGATGGCCTTTCTGGTGCTGTTCGTGTTCCCGGGCCAGACGGACCGGTTGTTCGCGTGGACGGTCCGTCCCGAGATGACGCCCATGCTGATGGGTGCGGGATACTTCGGTGGGGCGTTCTACTTCTTCAACGTCTACCGTGCGCGGTCGTGGCACACCGTGAGCGCAGGGTTCCTCGGCGTCACGGTGTTCGCAACCCTCATGCTCGTCGCCACGGTGCTGCACTGGGACCGGTTCAACCACGGTCACCCCATCTTCTGGGCCTGGATCGTGATCTACGTGGTGACGCCGATCCTCGTGCCGTACGTGTGGTGGCGCAACCGGGCCCTCGACCCCGGACGCCGTCCCGGCGACCTCATGCTGCCGCTGCCCATCCGCTGGGCATTCGGCGTGCTCGGTTTCGCAGAGCTCATCGGCGTGCTGGTCGTGTTCGCCGTGCCGACGTTCCTGATCGACGTGTGGCCGTGGACCTTGACGCCGCTCACGGCGCGGGTCGTGGCCGGTTGGTTCTCGCTGACCGGCGCCTTCGCGATCGTCATCGCCTTGGACGGCCGCTGGAGCGCCGTACGGATGACCTTCCGGGCGGCGCTCGTCGGGATCTCGATGATCCTGGTGTCGTGCCTGCGCGCCTGGGGCGACTTCGATCCCACCAGCCCCTGGCGCTACGGCTTCGTGGGGTTCTTGGTGTTCCTACTCGTCGGGTTCGCGGCCCTGCTGGCGATCATGCAGCGCGCCGAGCGCTCGCGCGCCAGCGCGTGAAGCGCACGCCCCAGCCCACAGCGCGCCAGCCCATGCGCGACACGCTCGCGGGGAACGCCGCGTACGCGATCGGGGCGAGGCGCGCCCGCTCGGTCAGGTGCCGTAGAACGGGATCGTGACGGACCATGCCGGCGTAGCGATCGAAGCCGAGGTCGCGCCGCCGCTCGGCATCGACGATCGCGAGCGCCGCGACCCGTCCGTACGCGAGGGCGAACGCGATGCCTTCGCCGAAGAGCGGGTCGCTGCCGGCCGCGTCGCCGGCCAGGAGCACGCCCGGTCGCGCCAGAGCGGCACGGTGCGAGTACCAGCGCAGCGTGCTCCCGACCGGGCGGTCGAGCTGCGCCGGCGACGTGCCCGCCGGGAGGGCGGCGCGCAGCACACGCGCCAGGTCGAGGGGCGCCCGTCTCCCGCGCGCCCGACTGTCGTACACGCCGACGTTCGTCGCCGGCTGGTCGCCGCGGCGGCTGGGGAAGCGCCAGGCGTAGCCGGCCAAGCCTGCTGGCAGTGCGGTGAAGTCGAACAACGCGACGTCGCCGGCGTCCGCGCCGGAGCGTCCGGGCGTCGGCGCCGCGACCGTCGTCTCGATCAGGCACGCGATGGGCGCGACCTCCGGCCAGGCCAACGCGCGGCGCGTCGGGCTGTTCGCGCCGTCTGCCACCACGACCACGCGCGCCCGGTAGCGCGTGGTATCGGTGCGGATCTCCGTCGCCCCGGCACCCGGCCGCACGTCGCGCACCGTGACTCCCTCCTCGACGGCGAGTCCGGACCGCCGGGCGTGCCGCACCAGCCAGGCGTCGAACGCGCTGCGCTCGAACACGCGCAGCACAGGGTCGCCGTGGAACGCGTAGCTGAGGTCCTCGAAGGCCATCCGCGCGGCGCTGATGCTGGCGTGGGACGGCAGGTCGTCGAGCCCGAGCCCTGCCAGCACCTCCATCGCCAGATGCGTGACGCCGCCGGCGCACGGTTTGGGGCGCGGGTGGACCGCCCGGTCGAGGAGGACCACGCGCTCGGCCCAGGCAGGGTCGGCGCGGACCAGGTGCAGCGCCGTCGACAAGCCCGCCGGACCGGCGCCGATGATGGCGACGTCGACGTCGCGCGCGGTGTCACGCGTTCGTGGCGCTCGGCCATCGGGATTGTGCGGGAGCGCGCCACGCCCCGCCGCGTCGGTATGCACGAAGGTGAGTATGCATCCTCGGCCGCACGCCGTCAACATGTGCGTGCCCGCGGGCGCAGCGCCGGCCGCCGTGAGCGAGGTCGCGGCGACGCGCGTCAGTACAGCGTCGCCAACACCAGCGTCATCACGGCCAGGAACAGCACCGTCATGATGCCGCCGGCGCGCACGAAATCGCGCACGGTGTAGCCGCCCGGCGTCATGATCAGCGCGTTCACCTGGTGCGTGGGGATGACGAATGCGTTCGAGGTGGCGAGCGCGACGGTCAAGGCGGCCAGGCGCGGGTCGAGCTGCATCGCCACCGCGATGTTGATCGCCAGCGGCACCAGCAGCACCGTGGCGCCGACGTTCGACATCACCAGCGAGAACAGCGTCGCCAGCGCGCCGATCACCAGGATCAGGGCCCAGCCCGGCACGTCGCCCACGAGCTGCAGCGTCTGCTGCGCGATCCAGGCGGCCGTGCCGCTGCGCTCGACGGCCAGACCGAGCGGCAGCAGCGCGGCCAACAGGAACACCGTCTTCCAGCTCACCGCCCGGTAGGCCTCGTCCATGCGCAGCACGCCGGACACCACCATGCCGATCGCGCCGGTCATCAGCGCCAGCG
>SLSM01000209.1 GCA_007130445.1 Trueperaceae bacterium
AGCGTGATGAGGCCGGTCTCGGCATCGAAGCCCATGCCCAGGTCGATGATGCTGCCGCCGATCGAGCTGCCGTCGGACCAGCCGAGGGCGAATACGCCGTCCGTGAACGCGATGCCCATCGGCATGGGCGCCCCCTCGGCGTCGACGCCCCACGCGACCTGCTCGCAGTGGCTCGCCGTGCCCGTCACCGCGCCGAAGACGCTGTCGAGCCCCCCCAAGCGCATGTGGAACACCCAGTCCGAGGGGACCGAGCAGCGCCCGCCGAACTCGCTCGTCGCCCCGGAGAAGGGCACCTCACCCGCCCAGTCCGTGCCGTCCTCCATGATCTCGCCGACGGCCGTATACGGCCGCTCGATCAGCCTGCCAAGGCCTTCGCCGACCTCTGCCTGCGCCGCGACCGTTGCCGCCGCGAGCAGCGCCGCGACCAGCACCAGCGCGATCCACGCGACTCGAACTGAACGCATGCCTGACTCCCTGTGCCTTCTCCCGGCGAGCCCACCGATGAGGATGCCGACCGAGATCCAGCCTCAGGAGCCGAAGTGGTCCGACCGAAGCCGTGGTGCACGTCCCTGCCTGCGCTGCGGCTGGCCTCGGCGGCGTTGGCGCAGCGCCCACACGTGCAGCGAGCGTCGGTGCACCGCAGTGCGCGGTGCCCACCGGCCCGTGCCATCCCCCTTCCGACGGTGCATCACGACGAGAGCACGGCGCGAACGCGACGAGGCGGCGCGGCATGCGGCGCCGTAGGGCAGCGCGGCAGTCGTGGGCGTACGACGCAGCTGCTGTTGGCTGTCGCTACAGCTCCAGTCAAGTCCTTCGGCCGCCGAAGCAAGAGGGACGAACGTCCCGAGTGCTCGCGAGGCTGCCTAGGCGACCTCGCTACGGCGCCGTGGCGTCACGAAGACGGTGCGCTGGCGTGCGTACTGAACGGCCCCGGCAGGCATGCCCTTGCTGCGCCAGACGTCCTTGCGGCTGGTGTAGTCGACCGGGACGTTGTCGCTCTGCCCCGCCTCGGAGTGCCCGGCGGCCAGCTCCGCAGCGAACAGCACCGTCTCGAACGGGACCTCACGCCCCTCGGCGCGCACCACGACGTGAGCGCCATGGTAGCCCTGGGCGTGCAACCAGACGTCTTCGCTTCGGGCCACCTTGAAGGTGACCAGGTCGTTCTCCCGGGCGGTTCGTCCGATCACGACCTCGAAGCCGTGCGGGTCGACGACGCGCAGCCCGGGCGGCGCGCGGCGCCGGTCGCGTCTGGCGCGTGCTGGCGGGACGATCGTGGCGAGCGCCTCGTCGTCCAACGTGTCGAGTACGACGAGGTCTGCCTCGATCACCGTGAGCTCCGTAGCGGCCTCATCGCGTCGCTCGAGCGCCCGCGCGGCCCGTGCCTCGCGCTTGCGGGCCCGCTCGTAGCGGCGCCGGGCGTTCCCGGCGGCATCCATCGCGGGATCGAGCGTCAGGCGCACCGGGGCGCCATCGAACCCGACCAGTTCGGCGGCCGCAGCGCCGCGCTCCAGGGTGTGCGCGTGCGCGAGCAGCAGGTCCCCCTCGGCGCGCAGCGCGGCGGCGTCGGCGGCCGCGGACGCGGCCCGTTCCGCGTCGCGCACGCGCGTCCGTAGCAACGTTCGGCGGTCCTCGAGGTGCGCACGGGCCGCTGTGATCGCGGCCTCACGCAGCGCCTCGCGCCGCTCGCGCGCCGGGTCCTCCCCCTCGCCGCCCGCGGCCATCGCGCCGCGCGGGTCGCGAACCACCTCGGCCAGTGCGGTGAGTGCGGCGGGCAGCGTCGCATCGTCCAGCGGCGTGCGTGCGTCGAGCCCGGCCAGGCGCGCCCAGGCCGCGGAGAGCGCGCGCCCGATGCCATCGATGCTCGAGTGCGCGCCGGCGATCGGCCGACCCGCCAGCGCGTTCGCCAGCGACGCCCCGTCGGCGATCCGCGGGTCGAGCTTCGTGTACGGCGGCGGAGGACGGTAGACGAGGCCGGGCCGGAGTTGCCGGTGCCGGTTCACGTCCGAGCCGACCTCGCGCATGACGCCGAGGATGACGCCGGCCTCGTCGCACAGCACCGCGTTGGCATTGCGGCCGGTGAGCTCCACCTCGAGGCGTGCCGGGGCGGTGGGGACGAAGCCATCGCCCGGCCCGAAACGCAGCGTGAAGCGACGGTCGAGCGCCGCCTGCTCCGCCGCCACGAGGGGGCCCACGGTGCGCGCCTTGAGCTGGGCCTGGAAGGGCGTCTGAGGAGCCGCCCGGGCATCACCCGCAGCGCTCACCAGCGCGACACGAGGCGCGTTCGGGCGCAGGTCGATCCACAACGCACCCGCCTCGGCCGGGACCAAGGGCAGCACCAGGGTGGTCGCGTCGGGGAAGCGCCAACCGAGGTGGTCGGTCGGCAGCCGGGCGTGCAGCGGCCCCAACGCCGAGGCCAGCAGGAGGCCCTCCACGTCAGTTCAACAGGCGGTCGTGGCCACCCAAGACCCCGCGCGCCCACTCGACGTAGCGCTCGAGCGGCAAGCGCCACTCGCTGCCGGCGTCGGTGTGGCCGAGGGCCGCCTGGGCGTGGTGGAGCACGCGCTCCGCGAAGCGCTCGCCGCGCTGTGCGAAGACGTCGGCCAACACCTGGTGCGCGCTCAACCAGAGCGAGTCGCCGTGCGCGCTCGCGCCGATGGTCTGCTCGAACCACGCGACCGCCTCGTCGAGGCGGTAGTACTCGTAGGCCAGGTGGCCGAGCACCAGGCAGGCGCTGGCGGTGGCACCCATGTCGAGCGCCTGCTCGGCGAGCGCCTCGGCGGCCTCGAACTCGCCGAGCTTGAAGCGCACGTCGGCCAGATCGGCCACGGCCTCGGCACGGTGGGGGTAGGCGGGATCGGAGACGACGTCGCCGAGCAACGCGTCGGCCTCGGCCAACTCGTCAGACTCGGAGAGCGCGTAGGCAGCCTCGTGCTGCGCGTAGGCACGGTTGTCGGCGGGCGCGACCGCGATCGCTCGGCGCAGCACGGCCACCGCGTCACGGTAGCGTCCGGTCGCGGTCAGCGCCTGACCGGTGGCGTAGTCGAGCGAGAAGTCGTCGGCGCCGTCGGGTTCGCTCGAGCGCGCGAGTGCGAAGCGCTCGAGGGCGAGGTTGGGGTTGCCCGCGTCGAGGTGCGCGCGGCCCTCGACGTAATACAGCGTCGCCACGTCCTCGGGGGCCAGCGTGTCGCGCTCGACCGCCTCGATCACGCCCAGGACCTCGTCGCTGCGCCCGAGCTCGAGCAGGCAGGTCGCCAGGCTCAGGCGTTCGACGGATCGTTCCGGCCCCTGCGCGGAAGCGACCGCCTGGGCGTACGCGGCGGCGGCGTCGTCCCAGTCCGACAGGGCCTCGTACGCCTGACCGAGCAACGACCAGCGTCGCCACACCAGGTACGCGGGCAGGACGTCGATCTCGAGGGTCTCCAGACGCCTCAACGCGCTCTTGGCGGCCCCGACGGCGAGCAGCGCGGCGCAGGCGTGATACGCCGCCAACGGTTGGCCCTCGACCGCCACCAACCGCAACCCGCGCTTGACGTCCGACACGGCGCCGCCACGATATGCGGCGAACTCCCAGAAGAGCGTCTGGTACAGGGCGTCGGAGGCGAGGTTCGGATCGGCCGTGACGGCCGCCTTCAGCGCCGGCCCGCCGTTCTCGAGCCCGTCGACGCCGTACAGGGCGTAGACGGCGGCCAGGTGCAGCCAGTACTGCGCCTGGGCGGCCCGCGCCCGCGGGCGTTTGGCCGCGGTCTCGAGCAGCGCGAACGCCGTCTCGTAGCGCCCCTCGGCCAACGCGCGATGGGCACCCTCGAGTTCGGCGAGCGGTGAACGCCGGAAGATCACACGTCGACGCTACCACGGCGCCGCGGCGTCTGGAGCGCGATTCCTCGCACCCAGCGAGCCTCAGTTGGCAACGCGTTCACGCTCCTGCACGTCGAACGCGAAACCGCCGGCGCTCGGCGAGACCACGACCGTGGCGCCGTCGACGATGTCGCCGGCGATCAACCGGAGCGACAGCGGCGTCTCGATCAGGTGCTGGATCGCGCGCTTCAGTGGCCGGGCGCCGAAGACCGGGTCGAACCCGTGCCGCGCCAGTTCGGCGAGGGCGTCGGGGGTGACCTCGAGCGCGATGCGCCGATCCGCAAGGCGCCCCTTCAACCGCCCGAGTTGGATCTCGGCGATGCGCGCCACCTGGTCCTGATCGAGCGCGTGGAACACGATCGTGTCGTCGACGCGGTTGAGGAACTCGGGGCGGAAGTGCTGCTGCAGCAGGCCGACGACCGTCGCCTTGATCGCGTCGGCGTCCTGCCCGGCACGCGACGCCTCCAGGATCTGCGGGCTGCCGATGTTGCTCGTCATGATCACGACCGTGTTGCGGAAGTCGACCGTGCGGCCGTGCGAGTCCGTGAGTCGGCCGTCGTCGAGCAGCTGCAGCAGCGCGTTGAACACGTCGGGGTGAGCCTTCTCGATCTCGTCGAAGAGCACCACCGCGTACGGCTGCCGGCGCACGGCCTCGGTGAGTTGGCCGCCCTCGTCGTAGCCGATGTAGCCCGGAGGCGCTCCGACGAGCCGAGCCACCGTGTGCCGCTCCATGTACTCCGACATGTCGAGGCGGATGAGGTGGTCTTCGCTGTCGAACAGCTGGGCCGCGAGCGCCTTCGCCGTCTCCGTCTTCCCCACGCCGGTCGGGCCGAGGAAGATGAACGAGCCGATCGGCCGCTGCGGGTCTGCGAGCCCGGCGCGCGACCGACGGATCGCGTCCGACACGGCGCTGACGGCCTCGTCTTGGCCGATCACGCGGCGGTGGAGCTCGTCCTCGAGCCTGAGCAGCTTGTCGCGCTCGCCCTCGAGCAGGCGCGCGACGGGGATACCGGTGGCGCGGCTGACGACCTCGGCGACCTCGTCCTCGCCCACGTCGAGCCGCACGTAACGCGCTCCTGCGAGCTGCTGCTGCAGCTCGCCGATTCGGCGCTCCAACCCCGGGACCTCGCCGTACTTCAGCTTGGCGGCGCGCTCCAAGTCGTAGTCACGCTCGGCCGCATCGACCTGCGTGCGCGCCTGGTCGAGCCGTTGCTGGGCGTCGCGCAGCGAGTCGAGCACGTCTCGCTCCGCCTCCCAGTCGGAGCTCGCCTGGTCCACCTGGTCCTGCAGCGCCCGCAGCTCTTCCTGGATACGCGCGCGGCGCTGGCCGGACTCGGGGTCGTCGTCGCCCCGCAGCGCTTGCTGTTCGATCTCGAGCTGCAGCTTGCGCCGCAGCAGCGTGTCGAGCTCTTCGGGGCGGCTGTCGAGCTGCACGCGGATGCGGCTCGCGGCCTCGTCGATGAGGTCGATCGCCTTGTCGGGCAACTGCCGGTCGGACACGTAGCGGTACGACAACGTCGCCGCGGCGATGATCGCGGGGTCGGTGATGGTGACGTTGTGGTGGGCCTGGTACTTCTCCTTCAGCCCGCGCAAGATGCTGATGGTCTCCTCCACCGAGGGTTCGTCGACGACGATCGGCTGGAAGCGCCGCTCGAGCGCCGCGTCCTTCTCGATCTGGCGGTACTCGGTGAGCGTGGTGGCGCCGACCATGCGCAACTCGCCGCGCGCCAGCGGCGGCTTGAGCATGTTGCCCGCATCGACCGCCCCTTCGGCCTTGCCAGCGCCGACGATCGTGTGCAACTCGTCGATGAAGAGGACGACCTCGCCCTTGCTCTGGACCGTCTCCTGGATCACGCCCTTGAGCCGCTCCTCGAACTCACCGCGGTACTTCGCGCCGGCGAGCAGGCTGCCCATGTCGAGCTGGATGACCCGCTTCCCCTGGAGGCCCACGGGGACGTCCTTGTTGACGATCCTCTGGGCCAGGCCCTCGGCGATGGCGGTCTTGCCGACGCCGGGCTCGCCGATGAGCACCGGGTTGTTCTTGGTGCGCCGCAGCAGGATCTGGATGGTGCGGCGGATCTCCTCGTCGCGCCCGATCACCGGGTCGAGGTTGCCGTCGCGCGCGCGCTGGGTGAGGTCGATGCCGTACCGCTCGAGCGCCTCGAACGACGACTCCGCCGTGCGACTGTCGACGCTGCGGCCCTGACGCACCTCCTGCGCCGCGGCCTCGAGGGCGGCTGCGGCGGGCAGCGCGGCGAGCGCATCGCCGGCCTTGCGCCTGAGCGCGACGAGCAGGGCGTCGGCCGCGATGAACGCGTCGCCCCAGGCGCGGGCGACGGTCTCGGCCTCCTCGAAGGCTCCGGCGAGTTCACTCGCCATGTACTGCGCGTCCGACCCGGCGACGCGCGGCAGCCGGCCCAGGCCGGCGTTCAATGCGGCCTGGACCTGCCCGAGGTCGCCTCCGGCGCGCGCCAGCACGCGCGCGCAGGGGCCGTCAGGATCGGCCAGCAAGGCGCTGGCCAGATGGAGCGCGGTCACCTGCTGGTGGCCACGCGCTCGGGCCGCCTGTTGGGCGGCGGCGACGAGCGTGACGGTGGTCTCGGTCAGGCGTTCGGCGTTCATGGCGACAGCCTAGAACTTGAGTCCACTCATGTCAAGTTTCTTGCCCACCCAGGATCAGCTCTCCTTGAACGCCGCCACCATCGCGGTGATCGTCGCCGGGCCACGATCCCACGCCGACCCGCGCTCACCCCTCCTTGAACGCCGCCACCATCGCGGTGATCGTGGCCTTGGCATCGCCGAAGATCATGCGTGTGTTGTCCTTCAGGAACAGCGCGTTGTCCACGCCCGAGAACCCCGGGTTCATCGACCGCTTCAGCACGAAGCAGGTGCGGGCGCGATCGACCTCGATGATCGGCATCCCGAACAACGGCGACCCAGGATCCTCCTTCGCCGCCGGGTTCACGACGTCGTTGGCGCCGATCACGATCGCCACGTCGACCGTCTCCATCGTCGGGTTCACGTCGTCCGGCTCGACCAACTGCTCGTACGGGACGTTCGCCTCGGCGAGCAGCACGTTCATGTGACCGGGCATGCGACCAGCCACCGGGTGGATCGCGTGACGGACCTCGGCACCGTTCTTGGTCAGCTGCAGGGCGAGCTCATGCACCACGTGCTGCGCCTGTGCGACCGCCATGCCGTAGCCGGGCACGAACACGACCGAGTCCGCGGCCTCGAGGATGAAGTACGCATCCTCCGGGCTCAACGGCTTGACCTCGCCCTCCATCTGCGCCGAGCCGGCGCTGATCGTCGCGCCGAAGCCGCCGAACAGCACGTTGGCGAGCGAGCGGTTCATCGCCTTGCACATGATGGTGGTGAGGATCAGGCCCGATGCACCGACCAGCGAGCCGGCCACGACCAGCACGTTGTTGTCGATCACGAAACCCGCGGCGGCCGCGGCCACGCCCGAGTAGCTGTTGAGCAGCGACACCACGATCGGCATGTCCGCGCCGCCGATCGGGAGCACCGCCAACACGCCCAGGGCCAGCGCCACGAGCAACACGACTGCGAACGCCAGCGCTCCGCCGCTCGCGATCGCGCCGGTGGCGTGTGCGACGACGAGCGCGGCCGCGAGCACCGCGACCGCCAACAGGGCCGCGTTGATGACCTTCTGCCCCGAGAACAGCAGCGGCTTGCCGTCGAGCCGACCGCTGAGCTTGCCGAAGGCGATCACCGAGCCCGACGCCGCGAGGCCGCCGATCAAGATCGTGAGCACGATGGCGACCGCCGAGAACGCCAACAGATCGTCGCTGCGCACGTACTCGGCCCACCCGACGAGCATCGAGGCGAGACCGCCCGACCCGTTGAGCAGCGCCACCATCTCCGGCATCCCCGTCATCTGCACCCGACGCGCGGCGACGGCGCCTACGGCACCGCCGATCACCAGACCGAGCACGATCCAGGTGTAGTCGAGCCCGCCCGCGAGCAGCGTCGCCACCACCGCGATCAGCATCCCCACCGCCGAGATGCGGTTGCCGCGCTTGGCGGTCTCGGCGCGGCCGAGCATCTTCAGGCCGGTGATGAACAGGATCGACGCCGCGATGTAGGCGAAGGTCTGCCAGGCCTCCACGTCAGGCGTCCTTGCCGCGCTTGAACATGCCGAGCATCCGCTCGGTCACGAGGTAGCCGCCGATCACGTTGATGGTCGCTGCGGTGACGGCGATCGTGCCCAGCACGGTCGCCAGCACGCCGCCTTCACCGGCGGCCACGATGGCGCCGACGATCGTGATCCCCGAGATGGCGTTCGAGCCCGACATGAGCGGCGTGTGCAGCTGCGACGGGACCTTGGTGATGAGCTCCAGGCCCAGGAAGATGGCCAACACGAAGACGAACAGCAGCAGCGGGTTCATGCGGAGGCCTCCAAGCGCTCGCGCACGTGCTCGTTGCGCACGGCGCCGTCGTCGGTGAGCAAGACGGCGTCGACGACGCCGTCCTCGCCCGGGGGACGCAGCACGCCGTCCTTCCAGGCGTGCTCGATCAGATGCACTAGGTTCGCGGCGTACATCAGGCTGGCGTCGCGCGCCACCGACGCCGGCAGGGGGTGGAGTCCGATGATGCGCACACCGTTGTCGGTGACCACCTCCCGGCCCGCGATCGTCCCCTCGACGTTGCCGCCGGTGGACGCCGCGAGGTCGACGACCACCGAGCCCGGCTTCATGCCGGCGATGGCCGCGGCGTCCAGGAGCCTCGGCGCGGCGCGCCCGAAGACCTGCGCCGTCGTGATCACCACGTCGCTCTGCGCCACGATCTTCGCCATCTGCTCGCGCTGCCGCGCGAGCTGCTCGTCGGTCAGGGCCTTGGCGTACCCCTGATCGGTCTGTCCCTGGTCGCCCCCGAGGTCGAACTCGACGAAGCGGGCACCGAGCGAGCGCACCTGCTCCGCGACGACAGGCCTGGTGTCGTACGCGTCGACGCGTGCGCCTAAGCGCTTGGCGGTGGCGATCGCCTGCAGCCCCGCCACGCCGACGCCGAGGACGAAGACGCGCGCCGGGGCGATCGTGCCCGCCGGTGTCGACATCATGGGGAGCACCTTGTCGATGCGCTGCGCCGCCAGGACGACCGCGACGTACCCCGCCAGGCTCGCCTGCGAGGAGAGCGCGTCCATCTTCTGGGCGTACGTGGTGCGCGGCATCAGCTCGACGCACATGCCACGCAGCTTCCCCTCGGCCAGGGCGCGCACCGTCGGGAGGGCGAAGAAGGGGTCGAGGAACCCGAGGACGAAGGTGCCGGGACGCAGGTCTTCGAGCACCGCGGGCGTCGGGGGCTGCACGACCAACGCGACATCGGCCTCGGCCACGGCGTCCGCGGCCGCGACGATCACCGCCCCAGCCTCCTCCAGGTCGGCGTCCGACACCCCGAGCGGGGCACCGTAGCCAGGGGGCACACGGACCTCGTGCCCGAGGGTGCGCAGACGCTTGATCGCTGGGGGGACGAGCGCGATACGACGTTCCTCCGACGGCGACGGTAAGACTGTGACGACCATGATCCATCCTCGCACGCGAGACGCGTCGCCGTCGCGTGGCACACGATCTCGATCGACACCCTGGCGGACGCTTCCCTGCCCGCAGGCACGCGGTCGGCGCGGCGCACGGTTCTGGTATCCTGTGCGTTTGTGGCGCCACATCGGCGCTCACGACCGGAGGCCGCATGAGCACACCCCGCAACCTCTTCTACGCGCAATCGGGCGGCGTCACGGCCGTCATCAACGCCACGGCGTGCGGCGTCATCGAGACCGCTCGCGCCCACCCCGACCGCATCGGGAGGGTGTTCGCCGGCAAGAACGGCATCGTCGGTGCGCTCCGTGAGGACCTCATCGACACGGGGCTCGAGAGCACCGCCGACATCGCCGCCTTGCGCCACACGCCCGGCGGCGCCTTCGGTTCGGTGCGCTACAAGCTCAAGGGCATCGACGAGAGCGCCAAGGAGTACCAGCGCCTGATCGACGTGTTCCGGGCGCACGACATCGGCTACTTCGTCTACAACGGCGGCGGCGACTCGATGGACACGGCCAACAAGGTCTCCCAGGTGGCCGCGTCGATGGACTACGACCTGGTGTGCGTCGGCGCGCCGAAGACGGTCGACAACGACCTGCCGATCACCGACACGTGTCCCGGCTTCGGCTCGGTGGCCAAGTACGTCGCGGTCTCGACGCTGGAGGCGGGCATCGACGTCGCGTCGATGCCGCAGACGAAGGTGTTCATCTTCGAAGTGATGGGCCGCCACGCGGGCTGGATCGCCGCCGCCGGAGCGCTCGCCGCCAGTGATCGCAGCCTGCCCCCGCACATGATCCTCTTCCCCGAGGTGACGTTCGACGAGGACCGCTTCGTGACCGAGGTCGAACGCTGCGTGAACGCCTACGGCAGCTGCGTGGTCGTCGCGAGCGAGGGCATCCGCACCGCGGACGGCCGATTCGTCGCCGAGTCGGGCGTCAAGGACGCCTTCGGACACGCCCAACTGGGCGGCGTGGCGCCGCACCTGGCCGAGGTCGTGCGCGGCCGCCTGGGCTACAAGTTCCACTGGGCGGTGGCCGACTACCTGCAGCGCGCAGCGCGGCACATCGCCTCCGCGGTCGACGTCGAGCAGGCGTACGCGATGGGCCGCGGCGCCGTCGAACTCGCGCTGGCCGGCGTGCACGGCAAGCTCCCGATCGTGGTGCGGCTCAGCGACGATCCGTACCGCTGGGAGGTCGGCAGCGCCGACCTGTCCGCGGTCGCCAACGTCGAGAAGACGGTGCCCGCGGAGTACATCAGCGAGGACGGCTTCCACGTCACCGACGCGGCGCGGCGCTACCTCGCGCCCCTGATCCAGGGCGAGGACTACCCGCCCTTTGAGCACGGCGTACCGGCCTACGTCCGACTGTCGAACACCTTGGTCGCGAAGACCTTGCCCGCCTGGGAAGACTGACGCCCGTGACGCCGCGCGAAGCGCAGTCGCGCGGCGTCACGCACTCGACCACACCACCCGGACGAACGCGTTCTTCCCGCTCTGGAACACCATGCTCGACGCCGACCTGACGTCGAGCACCGCGGTCCTGTCGGTGAGCGGCACGCCGTCGACGCGCAACCCGCGGTTGTCGATCAGGCGGCGCGCCGCGCCCTTCGACGGCACGAACCCGACGTGGACCGCGAGCGCCGCCGCCTCGATCTGCCCGTCCGGCGCGAGCGCCTCGTCGATGCACACCTCGCTCAACGCGTCCGGTATACCGCCCTTGGCCACCTCGTCGTAGCGGCGTTCCGCCGCCGCGACGACCCCATCGCCGTGGTAGATGCGCACGAGCGCGCGGGCGAAGGTCCGGTGCGCTGCCACGGGATCGCCGCGCAGCTCCTCGGCGAGCGGCTCGAGTGGCAGGTCGCTGCAGAGCGTGGCGTACTTGAGCAGCAGGCCGTCTGCGACGCGCATCGCCTTCGTGAACATCGCCTCGGGCGACTCGGTGAGGTCGATCGTGTTGCCGAGCGACTTCGACATCTTCTCGGTGCCGTCGGTCCCCTCGAGGAGCGGCATGGTCAGCGCCACCTGCGGTGCCTGTCCGTACGCGCGCTGCACGTCGCGCCCGACGAGCAAGTTGAAGAGCTGGTCGGTCCCGCCCATCTCCACGTCGGCCCTGACGGCGACGGAGTCGTACGCCTGCGCCAGCGGGTACAGGAACTCGTGCAGGCTGATCGCGGTGCCGTCCCGGTAGCGCTTGGTGAAGTCGTCGCGCTCCAGCATCCTGGCGACGGTCGTCGTCGCCGCGAGCCGCACGAGCTCGCCGAAATCCAGGGCCGTGAGCCACTCCGAGTTGTGCCTGATCTCGAGCTTGCTCGGATCGGGATCCAGGACCGCGATGGCCTGGGCCACGTAGGTCTCGCCGTTGCGGCGCGTCTCGTCCAGCGTCAGCTGCGGCCTCGTCTTCGACCGCCCGGAGGGGTCGCCGATCGTGGCCGTGAAGTCGCCGACGATCAGCACCACCAGGTGGCCGAGATCCTGGAACTGCCGCATCTTGCGCAGCACGACGGCGTGACCGATGTGCAGATCGCTGGACGACGGGTCGACGCCGAGTTTGACGCGCAGCGGCTCGCCCGACTCGGCGCTGCGGCGCAGCTTCGCCTCGAGCTCGCCCTCGGGGACCATCTGCTCGGTCCCACGGGCCAGGCGTTTCAGGCTCTCGTCCACGTTGCGCAACACACTCGACCTCCCAGCCGCACGGCCGCGGAGTGTACCACGCGTCGTGCGACGCGCCCCGCAGGGCGTGCGGCCCGCCCCTGCAGGGCGTGCTAGCGTGCCGACATGGACGTCGGCCCGCGTTGCAGCTTCGTCATCTTCGGCATCACCGGCGACCTCGCCGCCCGCAAGCTCGTCCCCGCGCTCTACGCCCTGCACGTCGACGGCGCCCTCCACCCGGAGACCGCCGTGGTGGGCTTCGCGCGCAGCGCGCCGGACGACGACGCCGAACTGCGCGAACGCCTCGGCGAGGCATTGCGCGAACACGTCGACGAGGTCGACGACGACGCCTGGAACGACCTGGCGACGCGCATCGTCAGCGTCCGCGGCGGCTACGACGACGACGGCTTCGCGCGCTTGAAGGAGCGCCTCGACGCACTCGACATCGACGACCACGTCTACTACACGTCCACACCCCCCGAGGCCTACACGCCGATCGTGCACGGCCTCGCCGGTGCCGGCCTGACCCGCTCGGAGCGCGGCTTCCGCCGCATCGTCGTGGAGAAGCCCTTCGGGCACGACCTGGACTCGGCCGTCGACCTGAACGCCGCACTGGCCGAGGTGTTCGACGAGCATCAGATCTACCGCATCGACCACTACCTCGCCAAGGAGACGGCCCAGAACCTGGCGGTCCTGCGCTTCGCCAACGCCCTGTTCGAGCCCATCTGGAGCAACCGCTACGTCGACCACGTGCAGATCACGATGGTCGAGCCGATGGGGATGGAGGGGCGCGGCGCCTTCTACGAAGAGGCAGGCGTGGTACGCGACGTGTTCCAGAACCACCTGCTGCAGCTCCTGGCGCTCGTCGCCATGGAGCCACCCGCGCGCTACGACGCGGATGCCGTGCGCGACGAGAAGGTCAAGGTCCTCCGTGCGACCGACTGCCTCGACCCGGAAGACGTCGTGCTCGGGCAGTACGTCGCCGCCGACGGCATGATCGGCTACCGCGAGGAGGAGGGCGTCGCGGCCGACTCGCGCGTGCCGACGTTCGCCGCCGCCGCGTTCACGGTGCGGACCTGGCGCTGGGCGGGCGTACCGTTCTACGTTCGCGCCGGTAAGCGGCTCGAGGGCAAGGCCTCCGAGATCGTCCTGCGGCTGAAGCAGCCGCCGCACCAACCTTTCACGGAGCTGGAGTCGGTGCCCAAGGCGGACCGCCTGGTCCTTCGCCTCGTCCCCGACGAGGGCATCGCGCTGCGCTTCAACGCCAAGGTGCCCGGTCAAGGGATCGCGATCGACCGCGTGAACCTCGGCTTCACGTACCGCGAGGGCTTCGAGGGGCGCGTGCCGGACGCGTACGAGACGCTCCTGTCGGACGTGATGACGGGCGACGCGACGCTCTTCATGCGCGCGGACGAAGTGGAGGCACAGTGGCGCGTGGTGGCGCCGTTGCTCGCGCCTCCCGAGGTGGCTCCCGAGCCGTATCCCGCCGGCTCGATGGGGCCGCTCTCGGCCAACACGCTGCTCGAGCGCGACGGCCGCGACTGGCACAAGCCCGGCGGCGTATGAGCGTCCCGGTGGCGCGCGACGTGCACCTGGTGGGCGTGCCGATGGACCTCGGCGCAGGTCGCCGCGGGGTCGACATGGGTCCATCGGCGTTGCGGCTCGCGCGCCTCGCCGGGGCCCTCGGCGAGCTGGGCCACACCGTGACCGACCACGGCAACGTCGATGTGCCCGTCGCGGAGGCCGTCCCAGCGCACGAGGCCGGCGACCTCACGGCGCGCTTCGCCGCCGCGATCGCCGCCACCACACGCGCCACGCGCGCTGCGCTCGACGGCGTGCCGAGCGAGGCCGTACCGCTCGTCCTGGGTGGCGATCACGCCGTGTCGCTCGGCTCGGTGGCGCACGCCTGCGCGCGAGCGCGCACCGGTGTGCTCTGGATCGATGCCCACGGCGACCTCAACACCCCAGCGAGCAGCCCCAGCGGCAACGTCCACGGCATGCCGCTCGCGCACCTCCTCGGCCACGGCGACGAGCGCCTCCTGGCCGCGCGCGGCGCGGGGCAGGCGCTGCGTTCCGAAGACGTCGTGCTCATCGGCGTGCGCAGCCTCGATGCAGGGGAACGCGCGTTGGCTGCAGAACTCGGTCTCACGATCCTGACGATGGCCGACATCGATCGCCGCGGCATGGCGGCGGTGGCCGACGAGGCGCTCGCGGCGCTGGGGCACGTCGAGCGCGTGCACGTCTCGCTCGACGCCGACGTGCTCGACCCGGCCGTGGCGCCGGGCGTGGGCACACCCGTCGTGGGTGGCCTCTCCTACCGCGAGGCGCACCTGCTCATGGAGTTGATCGCCACCGACGGTCGACTGACGGGTGTCGACCTGGTCGAGGTGAACCCGACCCTCGACGTCCAGAACCGGACCGCCGCGGTGATGGTCGAGTTGACGGCGAGCCTGCTCGGCAAACGGATCATGTAGCGCTCGCCGTCGCGGCGGCGAGCCGCTCGAGCGATCCGTGCACGCGCGGCCAGGCGGTCTCCATCGCGGCGTCGCCGGCGATGATCGCAAGCGCTGCGCGATCGAAGCGCAACCACGAGATCGGCGGGCGCGTCTGGACATGGAGCTCGGGGCCGGCCCCATCGGCGAGGCGCTCGCCCACGCTCGACCAGGCTTCGACCGTCAGTGCCAACGCCTGCATCAGGCCACCCCACGGACCCGCGCCACGCGCCCGTGCCAGCGCCACGCCGAGCAGACGACCCGGTGCGGCCCGGACCGCGCCGCGCGCCATACGCAGCGCAACCGAGTCCCTGACCTCGACGCCGGCACCCACGCCGATCGCCAGGTCGACCCGCTCGTCGCGGAGGGCGTCGAGCGGCACCGGTGTCCCGATGCCACCATCGATGAGACGGCGACCGCCCAGGACCGCGGGCGCGAAGAGCCCCGGTAGGGAGGCGCTGGCGCGCAGGGCCGGCGCGAGCGGACCCGAGCGCAGGGTGACGCGCTCGCCCGTGTCGAGATCCGTCGCCACGACGGCCAGCGGCACCTGGCAGTCCTCGAAGTGGCGACCGTCGACCAGGCGCTCGAAGTACGACTCGAGCCGGTCGCCGCGCAGCAGCGCGCCGCGCGCGAACCCCAGGTCGACGATGTGGGGGAAGACGTCGCGACGCCGCAACCGCTCGGCGTCTCCACGAATGCTCGCGAGGTCGCGGCCGCAGGCGTAGAGCGCCCCCACGACCGCGCCGAAACTCGTCCCGACCACGACGTCCGGCCGTACCCCACGCCGCTCCAGGGCACAGAGCACGCCGATGTGCGCGTAACCGCGCGCGCTGCCGCCACCGAGGGCGACGCCGACGCGCGCTCGCCGAGGCTGGTCGGCCTCGGCGAGCGCGTTGCGGTCTGGATCGAGGGGCACGTGCGCGAGCGTACATCGCGCCTCCTCGCAGCACCGTGGGAACGTCATGAGAAGCGTGGGGCCAGAGCGCACGTCGCCGTGGCGTGGCATGCTCGGAGCATGCGCCCAGAGGCCCTCGAGGTCGCCGTCATCCATCACCGGACGCCGACGCTGCTCGCGCAGGCCCTGGAGCGCCTCGCGGCGTTCGCACCAGACCTCCCGGTGCGCGTGATCGACACCGCCTTCGATCCCAGCCTCGCCGTGCAGCTCGACGGTGCACATCCGCATCTCAGCTGGCACAGCGCGGCCAACCACAGCTTCTCCAGCGCCGTCAACGCCGCGGTGCGCCACGCCCGCCGGCCGCTCCTGCTCCACATGAACGCGGACGTCATGATCGGGCCCGACACGGTGGCTGCGCTGCTCGCGGCGTTCGACGACCCGCGCGTGGCAGCGGCTGGGCCGCGGGCTCGCACGCCCGCTGGCGCGCTCCAGGACCAGGGCATCCCGTATCGTCTGCACCACGCCCGGTTGCGCTGGCGTCGGGGGCGCGCCGCGGGACGGGCGAGCGTCGACGTTCCCTGGCTGTCCGGGTGCCTGCAGGTCCTCCGTCGCGAGGCGCTCGAAGCGGTCGGCGGTTTCGACGCCAGGCTGCGCTTCTACAACGAGGACCTCGAGTGGTGCGTCAGAGCGAGGCGCCATGGCTGGCGCTGCCTCCTCGTCGACGCCGAGGTGGTGCACGTCGGCGGCGCCGCGACGAGCGGCAACGTGGCGTTCGCCGTCGAGGGCGTGCGTGGCGGCTACGCGGTCACGCGTCGACACGGCGCTGCCTGGCTGCGGCCGCTCCATCGCTGGGGCATCGCCGGCGGCGCCTGGTTGGCGGCGCAGCGCGCGCACGATCCGGACCGACGGGCCGCGTGGAGCGCGCTGGCCGAGCGGAGCGCGCGCGGTCACCTGGAGGCCTCGTGCCTCGGCGCGCGCCTCGACGACGAGCCCCTCTGCTAGACTCCGCGCGTGCTCGTCGATCATGAGCTCCTCGGCGCGCTGACGGCCGACCCGCTGGCCGCCTACCCGGCGCTCGCGGCGTTGCTGCTGGCGTCGGTGGCCATGGCCAGCGGTCTGATGCGGGGCGACGTGCTGGCGCTGGCGCGGCCCGCACCGTTGGCGTGGAGCGTCGCCGCCCTCGGCGCGGCCTGGCTCCTGCAGGCCATCGCGACGGCGACTCCCGGCGACTGGACCGACGCCCTCGCGGCTGCCGCGCTGGCGCCCATCGCGATCATCGCCGTCGCGTACGGACCGACCCCGGCGCTCGTCACCCTGGCGTTGGCACACGCCTGGATCGGGGTGCCGCCCTATCCGAGCGCGGCCGTCGGGTCGGCAGGACCGCTACTCGTCGGGCTCGAGCTCGCGCTCCTGGGTTGGCTCGCGATCGCGCCGAGTCCGCGCCGCTTCCGCCTGGTGGCCGGCACCTACCTGCTGCTGGCACACGCCTTCACCTGGTCGACCGCCGGCCTCGCCTGGCTGGTGCTGACGCACGGCGATCTGTCGCTGGCAGCGGTCACCGAGACCCACGGGCTGCGCTTCGGCGCCGTCGCCGCCACGGCCGTCGTGCTCGCGCTTCTGCCGCCGTCCTGGTGGCGACGCGCCTTCCCCGGCTCGGCACTGGCGCTGCCACCACCCGAGCGGAGGCCGCCACACCCGGCTACCCTCGCGTCGACGCTCGCGCCTGGCGCGCACGGCCCTGTCGATGCAACGAGCGTGAGCGCTGCGACGGACGACGGGTCGCGCGACTCGGGGCACATGACCGGTGTCTGGGACGGCGTGGACCTGCAGCCCTGGACGCGCCCCAGGGCACGGCAGCTCGACGGCGCGGAGGCGGCGCCGACACCGCCGAAGCGCTACACGCGTCCCGTGCGGCGCAGGGGTAGAGCGTCACGGCCCTGACGGTGGCCGCGGTCCGTGCAGCGCTGCCGCGCGGCTGCGGGGCACGCTGACCCCGAAGGCGTTGCCCGCCTGGCACGGTCGCCCCCACGCGCGCCCGCCCCACCGCTCCGCGATGGAGCGCACCACGTACAGCCCGAGCCCCGTGCCGCGACCACCCGCACGGGCGCCGCGGGCGTGTGGCGAGAAGAGCGGCTCGATCAGCTCGGGCGCGAGCGGCGTGCCCTGGTCCATCACCTCGACCTGCAACCAGCCGTCGCGCTCCGGGTCGTTCGTAGCCAAGACGCGGATCACCGCCTCTGCCGGCCCGTGGACCGCGGCGTTCTCGATCAAGTTCAGGAGCACCTGCAGGAGCTTGTCGGGGTCGGCCCAGACGTCTCCGCCAGGCAGCTCGTAGCGCACCGTCACCCCGCGCGCCTCGAGCGTCGGCGCGATCAGCTCGGTCGCTTGCAGCGCGCACGCCTTGAGCGGCACCGAGCGGGCCGCCGGAGGCCTCACGTCGACCGTCAGGTCGGAGAGCAGCCGCACCAGGCGATCGGCCTCGGCCTCGGCCTGCTCCATGAAGCGCCCGCGTTGCTGCGCGGGCATGTCATAGCGCAGCGCCTCGAGCGCCGCCCGGATGGCGGTCACGGGCGTGCGGAACTCGTGCGACAACACGGCCAGCAGCTCCCTCGCATCGTCGCGCGCGCGGCGCTGTTCGCTGACGTCACGCAAGAGCAGCGCACCATCCAGGACCTCGACCGCGAGCCAGCGGCCACGCGTGAGCAGCTCCAGCGGGGCCTGATCCAGGAAGGCCCGCTCGATCCTGTGGTCGCGCACCACGGCGATGAGCGCGGCGCCGACGGCGCGCTCGGGGTCGACGTCGAGGAAGCGAGCGGCGGCCACGTTGATGCCCACGACGCGTTGATCGCGAACGAGGACGACCCCCTCGGCGAGCGCGTCGAACCAGTCCTCAGCCGCGCGCGTCGACATCGACGAGTCGATAGCCCCTCCCGCGCACCGTCTCGATGCGCTCGGCGCCGAGCCGCGCCCGCACCTGCGCGACGTGCTGGTCGACCGTGCGCTCGGTGCCGACGAAGTCCTCGCCCCAGACGCGGTCGAGCAGCTCGCTCCGCGTGAACACGCGCTCGGGATGACCCGCGAGGAACGCCACGAGCTCGAACTCGCGGCGCGTGAGCGCGACGACGCGGCCACCCAGGGTCACGCGCGCGGCGTCGAGGTCGACGCTCAGGCGACCCACCTCGAGGCGACGGATCGGATGCACGCGGCGCAGCAGGGCGCGCACGCGCGCCACGAGCTCCGCGGCCGAGAACGGCTTGACCAGGTAGTCGTCGGCGCCGGCCTCGAGGCCCTCGACGCGATCGACCTCGCTCGCGCGGGCCGTGAGCATGAGCACGGGTGTCGCCGCATGCCCGCTCGCGCGCAGACGGCGCAGCCACCCCACGCCCGAGAGGTCGGGCAGCATCCAGTCCAGGACGACGGCATCGGCGCGCTCGAGCAAGGGCCACGCGCTCGCCGCATCGCCTGCCTCGAGGACGGCGAAGCCCGACCGGCTGAGGTGGAAGCTCACGAGCTCGCGGACGGTCGGGTCGTCCTCCACGACGAGGACGGTCGCGTTACGCACCATGACCGTCGCGGCGGGGACGATCGGGCTGCGCTCCAGGGGCGTCCATGCTTCCCATGCTAGGCAGGCGGTTGTCATCGCAACGTCAGGGCGCCACGGAGACGCCCGAGGGCGATCGCCCTGCCGCGGTCGAGCCGTGCGGAGGGCGCCCACCCTTGACGCTGCGGGCGGCACCACCTGACCCAGCCATGACCGACGTGAGCCATCGTGTGCGCATGGTACAAGACGGCATGAACGTCCTCGAGCAGGACCTCCAGGAGGTCAACGCCAGCACGGTGCGCATGCTCAGCATGGTACGCGAGTCGGTCGGGCTCGCGAAGGCGGCGTTGATCGACGGCGACGTCGACGCCGCGGAACGGTGCGTCACGGGCGACGCGGCGATCGACGCCGTCCAGCATCAACTCGAACAGCGCATCCTGACGATCATCGCCCGGCGTCAGCCGGCCGCACGCGACCTGCGCTTCCTCGGCAGCGTCTTCCAATCGCTGGCCGACGTCGAGCGCTCCGGCGACTACGCCGCGCACGTCGCGCGCGCGGGTGCCGAGTTGGCCACGAAGCCGCGCGTGAAGAAGTACCTCGACATGCAGCGCATCCTCTCCGTCCTCGACGAGATGCTCGAGACCACCATCCGGGCCTTCACCGACGAGGACGCCGAAGCGGCGCGCATCGCGCTCGCCATGGACGACGAGATCGACGAGCTCTACGAGCAGATCCAGCGCGAGTTGCTGACGTACATGATGGCCGACCCCTCCACCATCACGCCGGCGACGAAGCTGCTCGCGGTCGCCCGCTACCTGGAGCGCTGCGGCGACCACATCGAGAACGTCAACGAGCACGTGCTGTTCTGGCTGACCGGCAGCCGCCCCTGAGTCGCTCGCAGCGCACGCGTGGCGCGCCGCCGCGCTGCTAGCATCGGAAGCGGATGATCGAACTCCCCCGGGCGGCGACCGCCCCACGCCCCGACACGCCCAACGGCTTCGAC
>SLSM01000113.1 GCA_007130445.1 Trueperaceae bacterium
GACCGTCGGCGGCGCGCGCCCGCGTGGGCGCCGCCGCCGGCGTGGCGCTCGTCACATATGGCCTGCTCGCCGCGTTCGGCTGGCGAGCATTGCCCGTGGCGATCCCGCCGAGCAACCTCAACCCCTCGTTCCTGATCGCGATCGCGGCGGCGGTGTTCGTGCACTACTACCTCTTCCGGACGCGCTTCGGCTACGAGCTGCGCGCCTCGGGCCTGTCGCCCAAAGCGGCCGAGTACGGCGGCGCGAGCCTGCGCCGCAACACGGTCCTGGCCATGACGATCAGCGGCGCGCTGGCGGGGCTCACCGCCACGCACTACGTGCTCGGTGGCGCGCTCGAGGACTACGCCCTGCGCCAGTCGATCCCGACCAGCGACGGCTTCGACGGCATCGCGGTGGCGCTCCTCGGCGGCAACAGCCCGGTCGGCATCGTCCTCGCGGCCTTCCTGTTCGGCGTGCTCAAGAACGGCGGTTCGCTGCTCAACATCACCTTCAGCAACCTGACGCGTGACGTGGTGTCGATGATCCTGGCGCTGGTGGTGCTGTTCATCGCCGCCAAGGGCTTCCTGCCCGAGCGCCTGACCAATCCGCTGCGGCGCGCGAAGGCCCTCGGCGACCTGCCCCCCGAGGTCGGAGACGGCAAGCCCGATCGACCGCCCGACGATGCGCCCGGCGGACCGCCGGGTTGGCCGCCGACCGGCGCGAAGGAGGAGCGAGGCTGATGGAGACCATCGTCCTCTTGACACTGGTGGCGTCGGCCCTGCGCGCCACCACGCCACTGCTGCTCGCCGCGCTGGGTGGGCTGTTCAGCGAGCGCTCGGGCGTCGTCAACATCGCCCTCGAGGGCATCATGCTGTTCGGCGCACTCACGGCCGCGCTCGTCACCTACTACGTCGAGCTCCCGTTCGTTCGCGACGCGCCCGGCACGAGCGTCTGGTACGCGCCCTGGCTGGGCGTGCTCGCAGCGATGCTCGTGGGAGCGCTGGTGGCCGGCATCCACGCGGTCGTGTCGATCCGCTACAAGGCCGACCAGATCATCAGCGCCGTCGCCATCAACCTGATGGCCCTCGGGGTGCCGGCCGTCATCCTCACCGGCCTGTTCGGCAACAACACGAGCAGCGCCGCCATCACTAATCGCCTGCCGCTGTGGTCGGTCGGCCCCTTCACGTTCAGCCCGCTCGTCTACCTCGCGTTCGCGCTGGTGCCGATCGTGTGGTTCGTCGTCTTCCGCACCCGCTTCGGTCTGCGGCTGCGCGCGGTCGGCGAGCACCCCGAGGCCGCCGACTCGGTGGGCATCTCGGTGACGCGCATGCGCTACATCGGCGTGATGCTGTCGGGCGTCCTGGCGGCCCTCGGCGGCGCCTACCTGTCGATCGGCGCCTTCAACCAGTTCATCACCGAGATGTCCGGCGGCCGCGGCTTCATCGCGCTCGCCGCGCTGATCTTCGGGAAGTGGCATCCGCTGGGCGTGCTGGGTGCCACCTTGTTGTTCGGCGCCTTCCAGGCGCTCGAGACGCAGCTCGGCGGCAGCGCCCTGCTGCCGCCCACGGTGGTGCAGAGCCTGCCGTTCATCCTCACCATGGTCGTGCTCGCCGGTTTCGTCGGTCGCTCCGTCGCGCCCAAGGCGATCGGCAAGCCGTTCACGAAGTCCTGACCACGCTCCTCATCACGCCCCCCTGGAGGCCCCATGCCGTTCCCCCGCAGCTCCGGTGTCCTGCTCCACCCCACCTCGCTCCCCGGCCCGTACGGCATCGGTGAGCTCGGTCCGCACGCCGAGCGCTGGATCGACCTGCTCGCGGAGGCCGGTCAACGAGCCTGGCAGGTCATGCCGCTCGGGCCGACGGGGTACGGCGACAGCCCCTACCAGTGCTTCTCCGCCTTCGCGGGGAACCCCTACCTGATCTCGCTCGAGCGGCTGCAGCGCGCTGGCTGGCTCGGCGACGACGACCTCACCGGCGTGGCCTTCGACGACGAGCGGGTGGACTACGGACCCGTCATCGCCTTCAAGCTCGACCGGTTGACGCGCGCGGCGCGCCGCTTCGTCGCCGATGCCTCGCCGGAGTCGCGCGCCGAGTTCGCCGCGTACCGCGCGCGCCACGCCGCCTGGCTCGACGACTACGCGCTGTTCATGGCGCTCAAGGAGGAGCACGGCGGCCGCTCGTGGGACGGTTGGCCCGCCAGCGTGCGTGACCGCGACCCGGCGGCCCTCGCCGACGCGCGCGAGCGCCTGGACGAGGCCATCACGCGGCAGGCGCTGTGGCAGTTCTGGTTCGACCAGCACTGGGCGCAGGTCCGGGCCCACGCCAGCGCCAACGGCGTCGGCATCATCGGCGACCTGCCGATCTTCGTGGCCTACGACTCGGCTGACACGTGGGCCAACCGCGACCTGTACTACCTCGACGAACGGGGCGTGCCGACCGTGGTGGCCGGGGTGCCGCCGGACTACTTCTCGGCCACCGGACAACGCTGGGGGAACCCGCTCTACCGCTGGAAGCGCATGCGAGAGACGGGCTTCGCCTGGTGGCTGGAGCGGATCCGCTCCACGCTGCACTTCGTCGACGTCATGCGCATCGACCACTTCCGCGGCTTCGCCGCGTACTGGGAGATCCCTGCCAGCGAACCCACCGCCGTCAAGGGGCGTTGGGTGAAAGGGCCGGGCCAGCCCTTCTTCGACGCCATCCGCGAAGGGCTCGGCGACCTGCCGATCATCGCGGAGGACCTGGGCGTGATCACGCCCGACGTCGAGGCCCTGCGCGACAGCAACGCCCTGCCGGGCATGCAGGTGCTGCAGTTCGCCTTCGCGGGCGGCTCCGACGACCCGTACCTGCCCCACAACTACCGCTCCAACAGCGTCGTCTACACCGGCACGCACGACAACGACACCACCACGGGCTGGTACGCGCAGGCGCCCGAGGTGGAGCGCGACTTCGTGCGCCGCTACCTGGCGCGCGACGACGCCAACGTGGCGTGGGAGCTCTGGCGGCTGGCCTCCGCCTCGGTCGCCGACACCGCCGTCGCGCCGCTGCAGGACCTGCTCGGACTGGGCAGCGAGGCGCGCATGAACACGCCTGGCGTGGCCGTGGGCAACTGGAGTTGGCGCTTCACGTGGGACATGGTGCCGTACTGGCTGGCACCGCAACTGCGCGAGGTCGCCGAGTTGTATGGCCGCCTGCCGGGTGAGGGCGCGGTCGACACCCCCTACCGGCAGTCGGTGACGGGCAGCGACGTCGAGGACGATTGAGCGCCTGCGTCGCAGGGCGCCGGGCTACGTCCTGAACAGCACGTCCTCGCGCAGGAAGCTGCGATGGGCGAAGGCCAGCAGCGCCATGACCGCGACGCTCAAGGAGAGCCACGTGATGGCGATGCCTTGGGTCGTCGCGGCGCCCTTCACCACGTCGTCCATCAGCACCATGGCGTTGAGCATCGGGACCCAGTAGAGGGCGTCGCCGCCGCCGATCAGGTCGCGGAACTGCAGCGAGATCGCCGGCAGGATCAGCAGGAACGACAACGGCGCCACGTACGACTGCGCCTCCTTGAACGAGCGCGCGAACAGCGTCACGCTGATCAGCAGGGCCGAGATCAGGCTCGCGAGCAGCACCGCCGATACGACCAGGAGCACCACCATCGTTGGCGTCACGCTCAACTGGCCGCCCATCACCGACACCATCTCGGCCGCGCCGGCGTCCAGGCCTGGGAGGAACGCGCCGCGCAGCAGCAGTCCCCCGACCACGAAGCCGACGATCGCCATCACCGCCGCCCACAACCCGAAGAGCGTGGTCGCCAGGAACTTGCCGACCACCACCTCCACGCGCCGCACCGGCGCCACCAGCAGCACCTCGAGCGTGCCGCGCTCCTTCTCGCCCGCGGTCGCGTCGATGGCGGCCATCTGCCCGCCGGTGAGCGTCCAGATGGCGATGAAGAAGGGGATGAGCCAGGCCAGTTGACCGCTGGAGCGCTCCGCCTCGGTGCTCGCGTCGCGCGTCACCACGCGCAGCGGTTCGAGCACCGACGGATCGATGCCCGCCGCCGCCAGCCGCTCGGCCACCACCTGCTGCCGGTACCCCGCGACGGCCGACTCGAGCTTCCCCGCGTTGAGCTCGGAGCGCAGGTTGCCCACCTTCCGGTACACCGTCACAGCCGCCGACTCGCCCGCGGCGAGCGCCGCGGCCAGCCCCTCGGGGATGGCGATGGCGGCCGGATAGGTGTCGTCGCGAACCGCCGCCTCGGGGTCGTCGACGCTCTCCAGGACGGCGTTCTGGCCCTCGATCAGGGCGACGAGCTCGTGCGGCGCGTGCTCCAACCCCGTGACGCCGAGCGGCGTCACCGTCGTCGCCTCGCGCTGGAACAGGCCGCCGAGCAGGAAGGGGAGGCCGAGCATGATCACGGGCAGCAGCAGCAGCGGGATCAGTAGGTTCGACACGATCGCGCGCGTGTCGCGCAAGGTCGACAGGATCTCCTTGGCCGCGATGCGGCCGACCATGCGCGCCCTCACGCCGCCACCGCCGCGCCGTTCGCGCTCGCGAGCCCGGAGCGCTCGACGAGCGCGAAGAACGAACGCTCCAGCGAGTCCTCGCCGCCGTCGGCGATCAGTTCCGCGACGGTGCCGTCGGCCACCAGGCGACCGCGGTAGAGGACCGCCGCGCGGTCGCACAGCTCCTCGACCTCGCTCATCACGTGCGTCGAGTAGACCACCGCCCGCTCGGCGCTCGGGTAGGCCTTCACGACGTCGAGCACCGCCCGGCGGGCCATCACGTCGAGGCCCGAGGTGACTTCGTCGAAGAAGATCACGCGTGGGTCGTGGAGGACCGCGCGGGCGATGACGACCTTCTGCTTCATGCCGGTCGAGAAGGTGCCGGCGCGCTTCGAGAGCGCGTCGCCGAGGGTGAGGAGGTCGTCGAGCTCCGCGATGCGGCGCTCGATCGCCTGCCTCGAGAGGTCGTACATGCGCCCGAAGTAGTGCAGGATCTCGCGCCCCGTGAGGCGGTCGTAGAGCCCCATGCCGCCGTTCACGACGCCGATGGTGCGGCGCACCGACTCCGGCTCGCGCGCGACGTCGAACCCGGCGACGATCGCCTCGCCCGCGTCGGCCCGGAGCAAGGTGGCCAGGATGCGCAGCGTGGTGGTCTTGCCGGCGCCGTTGGGGCCGAGGAGGCCGAAGACCTCGCCGGCCGCGACGTCGAACGACACCTCGTCGACGGCGGCGACGTCGTCGAAGCGTTTGGTCAGTGCGGCCACGTGGATCATCGGGCCAGCCTACGCGGCGGCCGCCACGCTGGTCGTGTGCCGATGGTCACGGAGCGCGCCATGGCCCACCAGCGCGCGCCTGGTACGCTGGCGCGGTGCGCGTCTTCGCCGTCGACAAGCCGCTCGGTCTCACCTCGCACGACGTGGTCGCGCGCGCACGCCGCGCGCTCGGCACCCGCCGCGTCGGCCACGCCGGCACGCTCGATCCGCTTGCGACGGGCGTGCTCGTCGTCCTCGCCGACGAGGCCACCAAGCTCGCCCCGTTCATGTCCGGCGCGCAGAAGCACTACCTCGCCTGGGTGGCGCTCGGCGTGGACACCGCGACGCTCGACGCCGAGGGCCCGATCGTCGCCCAGGCCGACGCCGGTCACGTCGACGAGGCCGCCGTCCGCGCCGCGTTCCCGGCCTTCCTGGCGCTGAGCGAACAGCTCCCCCCGGCCTACTCCGCCGTGCAGCAAGGCGGCGAGCGCGCCTACGCGGCGGCCCGCCGCGGTCAGGCGCTCGACCTGCCCCCCAGGCCCGCCGCGTACCACGCCCTGGAACTCCTGGCGCTGCTGCCTCCCGGCGCTCCGCGCGCCCGGGCGCTGCTGCCGGCGGCGGACGGGTGGCGTCCGGCGGATACCGACGACGGCGCCGAGGGCGCCGTCGCCCTGGCGTTGCCGGACGCGCTCGCCGATGCGCC
>SLSM01000193.1 GCA_007130445.1 Trueperaceae bacterium
CGAGTGGCCGACGCGTGCTCGGCAGCGAGTGCATCATGTGCCAGCACTGCGTTGCGGTGTGCCCGCCGAACACGCTGACCATGTCGGTCGGGTTCGACCTGGGTGGTGACGAGCACGTGCGTGAGGGCATCGGCACCTGACCGACTGGTCGCACGTGCGTCGTCGGACTCGCTCGATGCGCGGCCCGACCAAGGCAGTGGCCCCGGGACGCCAGCGCCGCTCAGCGCTCGGATCGCCCGTAGCCGGCGTCGCGGGCGCGCAGCATGGCCTGCGCGCGGTCGGCGACGTGCAGCTTGGAGTAGATGTTCGACACGTGGTTCTTGACGGTCTTCTCGGTGATGCCGAGTCGGCGGGCGATGGCCGCGTTCGCCTTGCCGGCCGCGATCAGGTCGAGCACCTCGCGCTCGCGGTCGGTGAGGTCAGGGAAGGCGTCGACGGGGAGGTCGGTGCGCGAGGCGCGGAAGAACTGGAGGATCCGACCGGCGACGGCGGGCCCGTAGATCGCCTCGCCGCGCGCGACGGCCTCGACGGCCCGCGCCAGGTCGGCCTGCCCCGCACCCTTCAGCACGTAGCCGCGGGCGCCGGCGCGCATCGCGGCGAACACCGTCTCGTCGTCGTCGAACATCGTGACGATCACGACGCCGACGCTCGGATGCGCGGCGAGCAGACGGCGGGTCGCCTCGAGCCCGGTCATGTCGGGCATCTGGACGTCCATCAGCACGACGTCCGGGAGCGACCGCTCGGCCAGCGCCAGGGCCTCGCGGCCGCTCGCGGCCTCGCCGACCACGTCGATGCGGTCGAGGCTGTCGAGGAGGGCTCGCACGCCCTCGCGGAACAGCTGGTGGTCGTCGACGACCAGGACACGCACGGGCGTCACGACGCGCCTTCGTCGAGTGGCAGGAGCGCCCGCACGCGCGTGCCGCCGGTCGCCGGGGCGTCGACGGTCACGGTGCCGCCGAGCTCGGCGGCGCGCTCGCGCATCGAACGCAGACCGAGCCCGTGGTGTGGTCGTTGCTCCGTGCGGATGCCGTGGCCGTCGTCGCGCACCTCGAGCTCGAGCGCTGCGCCGACCTGCAGCGACACCGTGCAGCGCCGAGCCGACGCGTGCCGGACGACGTTCGTCAACGCCTCCTGGGCGATCCGGTAGGCCGCGACCTCGACCGCCGCGGGGAGGGCGGGCAGCGCTTCGGGCCCGGAGACGTCGACGCGCAGCCCGCCGACGTCGAGTTGGCGGGCGTAGGCGCGCAGCGCCTCGAGCAGTCCGAGGTCGTCGAGCGCCGGTGGGCGCAGGCCTTGGACGAGGCGTCGTACCTCGCCGACGGTGCCGTGCACCTGTGTAACGGCGTCGTCGAGGAGCGCTTCGGCGCGGTCCGGGGCGCGCCGGACGACGTTCGACGCAGCCTCGAGCTTGAGCGCCAGCGCCGCCAGCGTGGGGCCGAGCCCGTCGTGGAGGTCGCGACGGAGGCGCCGCCGCTCCTCCTCGCGCAGCGCGACGAGCTGCTGGCGGGAACGGCGCAGGTCGTCGGTGAGGCGCATGGCTCGGACGGCGTCGGCGGCCTGTCGTGCGATGGTGCCGAGCAGCTCGCGGTCGGAGGGCGAGAGCCGACCGTCCGCGTCGCGGGCCGAGGCGTGGAGGTGACCGACGACCTCGCCCTCTGCGATGAGCGGGAACGCCGCGGCGATCGGCTGCGGTTTGCCGTACTCGGCCGCGATCCGCGGCGCGCCCCCGTCGTCGTCCGACACGACGGCGACGTACGGCAGGCGGAGCGCCTCGGCGATCGTCTGCACCACCGTCGGGAGCACGCGGTCGGGTTCCACGGCGGCCTCGAGCCGCTCGCCCAGGCGTCCCAGCAGGCGGATGGGTTCGTCGCGTTCGCCGAAGAGGCGGCGATCGACGATGCGCTGCCAGCGCGCGCGCAGCGGCTGGAAGGCGATCGCGACCACGGCGGTGGCGAGCAGCGCGAGCCAGGGATCGCCACGCGAGCGCAGGAGCTCGCCCACGCCCGCCACGAGTGCCACGTAGAACCCCACCACCGCAGCGGTCAGGCCGCCGTAGACGAGCGCGTGGCTGAGGAGTCGGTCGATGTCGAAGAGGTTGTGGCGCACGATGGCGATCGCCACGGCGACGGGGAAGAGGGACGCGATCACGCCGACCGCGTTCGGCGGGAGGGCGGCGCGATCGAAGAGCGGCGGCAGCAGGTAGAGCGTCAGGCCGACCCCGCCGACGGTGAGCGCAGCGAGGAGTACCCAGCGCACCTGCTGTTGCGCGGACGGCGTCGTCTGCGACCGCCACTGGACGCCGAAAGCGACCAGCGTCAGCGCCAGCGCCAGGGCGGCGTGGACGTCGACGGCCTGGTGCCAGGTCGCGAGCCACGCGATCGCATCGTCGTGGCGCAGGCCTTGCAGCCCCACGTGGCCGGCGAGGAGGGCGACCGGGAAGCCGAACAGGGCCCAGGTCGTCCAGGATCGGCGCGCCAGCGCGAGGGGGGTGGGGAAGCGCAACGCGAAGCACAGGCCGGCCGACCAGAACAGCATGAAGGCGAGCGCCGCGCCGGCCTGGTAGAGCCAGAACCCCAGGGCGCCGACCAGGTCGTCGACGCCGAGCCCGAACGACCACGTGGTCGCCGCCACCAGCGCGCAGGCGCTGAGGAAGAAGGGCCGCGCCGCCGGCGTGGCGGGGCGTCGCAGGTACACGAAGGTCGCGACCACCAGGTAGACGAGCGCGAAGACGATCGTGCCCCAGTTCGCGCGCACGATCGCCGAGAGCAGGTAACCCTCGAGGCGCACCGGCACGTCCACGCGGGCACCGTCGCGCACGACGCCGTACACGACCACATCACCCGATCGGCGCGTGGGCCGGGCGGCGCGCGGATCGAACAGGTCGGCCGCCAGCGCCTCCATGGGGCGTGCATCGACCGAGACCACCAGGTCGCCGCTCAGCAGTGCGGACCTGGAGGGGTCCAGCGGTGCCACACGCAGCCCGCCGTCGACGAAGCCCGCCGTCCCAGGCGGTACGCGCGCCCCATCCGACGGTGTGGCGAGCTTGACCCACAGGAACGCGCTGGCGACCAGCAGCAGGGCCCAACCTGCGGCGAGCCACGGGGCGTGGAGCCCGGGGCATGTGGTCGACGTGTGGGACTGCGTCGCGGAGGAAGCGACGGCTCGTGGGAGCGAGGTGGCCATGCGTGCGGACACTCTAGAGCGCATCGATCGGCGGCGTGCGGGGGTCGGGTGACACCGGCGGTGGATGGCTGCCCGTCAGGCGACCGCGAGCGCTCGCCGCACCCCGCCGAAGCGCAGCGGGAGCCGGGCCCAGGTGTCGCCGTGGTCGGTCGAGCGCCAGACCTCACCGTGCGAGAGGCCCAGGTAGAGGTGGCCCGGTGCGTTCGGGTCGGTCGCCAGACCGTACGGAGGGTGGTCGAGCGGGGTCGGGAGACCGCCCGCGAGCCGTTCCCAGCCGCCTCCGCCCGAGGCCCGATGGATGGCAGCCATCGCTCCACCCTCGGTATGGCCGACCGGCGGCATCCGCGTCGGTGCCCGCGGCGACCAGAGCGGCGCCGACGCGACGTACCAGACCTCCGGTCGCTGCGGGTCGGCGGCGACGGCCATGCCGTAGCGCCCAGCCAACCCCTTGGCGACGTGGCTGAAGTGCTCTCCGCCGTCGCGCGAGACCGCCGGTCCGCCGCCGCCCGCCTCGTAGACCCAGCGATCGTCGCTGACGTGGAAGGCGAGTGCGTGGCAATCGCGATCGGCGGAGCGCCGATGCGTGCTCCAGGTCCGGCCACCGTCGGTGCTGCGGACGACGGCGCCCGCCTCGATCCCGGCGACGATCACGTCGGGATCGGTGGGCGACGCGGCCAGACCGAGGACGTAGGGACGCCAGTCCGGAGGCTCTGCCGGCGAGCACCAGTACCAGCGCCGCGTGCGCCGGAACGCCTCGAGCTCACGCCAGGAGCCACCGCCGTCGCGGGAGACGAGCACGCTGGCGGGCTTGCAGCCGGCGTACACGGTCGCCGGGTCTGCGCGCGACACGGCGATGGAGGTCACGTCGCGCTCGACCGGACCCACCGCGCGCCACGTCGCGCCGCGGTCACTCGAGCGCCACACGCCGCGATCGCGGGTGCCGGCGTACACGAGACCGGGGACGCCGGCGTGGACGGCGAGGCAGCTGGCACGCACGTCGCCCAGGCTGCGCCGCACGTCCCACGTCCCGTCGCTGCGAGCCCGGGCCGTCTCGACGCCCTGGGGGGAGGTAGCGAGCAGGACGGGAAGCGTCGCATCGTTCGCGGTGCCACGTGTCACGTGCGCTCCTCAGGCCGAGGCGCCGCGGGTGGCCAGCGTGGCGCCGACCGCTGCGAGCACCCCGAGGAGCAGGTAGAACCCGCCGACGTCGGTGCGCCCAGCGACGAGCGCGTGCAGGCCGATGCCCGCCAGTGCGACCGCGAACGCCACCACCGCCGGCCGGGCCGCGGCGCCGCCGGAGCGCCAGCCGGCCGCCGTCATGCTCAGGACGAGCAGCGCCAGCGCGGCCACCAGAAGCGCGATCGTGCGACCGCGGGCGGTCAACTCGTGCGCCACCGTCGGGAACGCCGCGGTGAGGTCGGCGAGCGCGACGCCGGTGTCGGCGTGGATGACGTCGGGATGGCCGACCGAGCGGTAGAGCCAGGCCGCGCTCACGAGCAGGAGCACGCCGATGGCGGCGATGATGCCCCACCCCACCCTATTGGTCGAACTCGAACGGATCGACGTGGTCGACGCCATGGCGACTCCCTCCCCAGCGGCGTTCGGCCGCCGCGCGTCGATCGCCGTGCCGCGGACCGACGCACCTGCGACCGTAGTGGACACGACGTCCCACGCGCATGAGTCCGGAGCCTCAGTTCGACGGGACGATCGGCTGGGCAGGGCTCAGGAGGCCTTCGCGCGGGCGCCCCGTTCGAGCACGTGACGGTAGAGGTCGGCGGCGTGCGCGGTGCGCTCGGGCGCTCCCTCCACGATCCGGAAGGTGCGCTCGCCGCTCTCGCGACGCTGCGCCCGTAGACTCAGGGTGCCGGCGCGACCCGCCGCTGCGCACGCGCTGGCGAAGCCGCTCAAGTGGGTGACGAACACGACCCGCACGTTGGACTCGGTCAGCGCGCGTACCACACCGAGCGCGAGTTCGGAGCCCTCGCGCTCGTTGGTCGACGCGAACGACTCGTTGCAGAGCAGCGTGGCCTGCGGGCCCACCTGATCGAGCGTCGCGCTCAGGCGAGCGAGCTCCTCGTCGAGCTTCCCGCGTCGCATGGCGGCGTCCTCGCGGCGCGTGAAGTGCGTGAACAGGCCCGTGGTGACGCTCGCCTCGAACGCCTGAGCGGGCGCGAACATGCCAGCCTGCAGCATCAGTTGGGCCGTGCCGAGGCTGCGCAGGAAGGTGGTCTTGCCGCCCTGGTTGGCGCCCGTCACCAGGATCAGGTCCTTCTCGTCGGCAGCGACGTCGTTTCCGACGGGCGCGGCACCCAGCGTCAGGGCCAGGCTCGGGTCGTACAGGCCGCGCGCGCGCCGGATATTCGTCGCCGCCGGGTGGGCGCCGGGTTCGCAGCGCGGCGCGTCGAGCGCGTCGAGGGCGTCGGCCAGGTTGACGCAGCCGACGTAGAACGCCAGCTCGCCGTGCAGCTGCCGGAACAGCCACAGCATGTCGTCGCAGGCCTCCGCCACGGCGCGTGCGGTGCGCTCGAGCCCGCGCGCCTTCAGGTCGGCCAGTGCGCGGACGCCGGCGTCGAAGGTGTGCGGAACGCGGTAGGTGAGCACGGCTGGGTCGCGTCTGGCGACGATGCTCCACAACGCGTCGAGGCCCGAGCGCAGCGACGCGCGCCGCGCGGTGGGCGGCTCCAGCCGGTAATCGGCGCCGGCGTTGCCCGCGCCGAGACGGGCGCTGACTCGAACG
>SLSM01000381.1 GCA_007130445.1 Trueperaceae bacterium
AGGAAGGCGCCGGTGCCGCCCGCGCAGACGCCGTTCATGCGCATGTCGGACGCGATCAACTGGTCCGTGGTGTCGTCGCGCTGGAAGAAGACGATCTTGGCGTCCTGGCCGCCGATCTCGATCGCGGTGCGCGCCTCGGGATGCAGCGCGCGGACGGCGATCGCGTTGGCCACGACCTCCTGCACATATGGGGTGACGAGCCGGTCGGCGAGCGGTCGCGCGCCGCTGCCGCAGGCCGCGACCCAGACCTCCGCGTCGCTCGCGAGGACCTCGGCCGGGATCTCGGACAGCAGCTGCGCAACGGTCTCGGTCTGTTCGGCGTGGTGCCGGCGGTAGGCTGTGTGAACCAGTCGTCCGGTCGCGGCCTCCGCGACCGCGAGCTTCACCGTCGTCGAGCCGACATCGATGCCGAGCCGTGGACCGAGCACGATCATCCGCCTCCCCGCCTCACGCGGTTCATACAGACTGGACCATCATCCACCCCCGGCCGCTCGCCCGCCACGGGCACACGTCCCACGCGCCGACGGCGCCACACATCTGGAGCCCGCAGCGATCCGGTCGCAGCAGGACCGTCGAGGCTTGGCGCGAGGAGGAGTCGAAACGTTCGACGAGAAGGAACCCATGGCCCGAGGCGGTTGCTGGCGTTGCGCGGCTCTCCCTCGCACGGCCCGGCGGGACGTGCGGTTCGACGATGGTGGTCGCGGCGTCGATGCATGATGGGGGAGGCGCGTTCGGCGCGGTCCATGGACCGGCGCGCCTGTCGAGAGGAACGGTGACCGACCATGAACCGCACCCGCATCGTGATCGCGATCACGGCCATGCTCACCTTGGCCGCCTGCGTGCCGGGCTTCGGCCCGTTCCTGCGCAACGTGGATGGGCAGACGTGGGCCGCTCGCTTCGACGTCACGGTCGGTCTGACGGGCGGCCCGACGCTGCGGTTGCCGGTGGACCTCGAGATCACCTTCCGCCAGCGCTTCACGGACGTGACCGCCGACGCCTCGCTCGCCTACAACGCGGCGCTGTTCCGACTCCAGACGGGCAGCTTCGTCTCGCTCAGCGGACGCCTGGGCCTCGATGACGGTCTCAGCCTCGATAGCCCCAACCGCGTGCTCGCCTTCGACGGCCGCTTCGTGGGCGATCGGCTGGTCGGGACCGTGTCGATCGCAGGGGTCGCGCCAGTAGGCGATGTGGTGTTCACGCGCGTGCGGTGACCGTAAGAGTGTCCTGCAGGAGCGCTTGCTCAGCGACCTCAAGCCGCTCCACCAGGACGACGGTTTGCCCGTCGCCATCGAGGAGTTGCGGGGTGGCGAGCGGATCCACGAGCTCAAGCGGCGCCTGCTCTCGGCGGACGGCAGCGAGTGCACGTGCTGATCTCAGCACGCGCCATCGAGGTCGACGGGCAGGCGTGCGGCATCTTCACGTACATCGACGTCACTGAACTCGACACGGCGAGACTCGAGCACGCCGATGAGAAGGGGGTCTAGGACTCACTGGCCCGCATCGACCCGCTCACGCGGCTCCCCAACCGACGTGGCCTCGACGAACGGCTTGCCGCCGAGATGCATCGCGCCGAGCGTTACGGCGGCGTGTCGTCGGTGCTGCTGCTCGATCGCGACCACCGCACGTCGGTGAACGACGACAGCGGCCACGAAGCGGGTGACGCCGCGCTGCTCGAGGTAGCGAAGCTCTTGGATGAGGCGTGTCGCGACCCGGACATGGCGGGGCGTTGGGGGGCGCGGGGTTCATGATGCTCCTCCCCGAGAGTGACACCGAAGCGGCCCACGCCGTAGCGTCCCGCGCACGCGACAGCGTCGAACGACACGCGTTCGCCGGGATGCGCAGCCTCACGATGCGCATCGGGGTCGCCTCGCTGGCGCCGGGCGACACCGCCGCCGAGGGCATCACGCGCCGTGGCGCAACGTGCGTGGGGTTTCACGGCCCATCGGCGTTCGCGACGCTAGTCTGGCGCATGCGTCGTCCGCGACGGCCGGTCGTCACCATCGTCACCCTGATCGCGGCCTGGACGCTGGTGTCGTGTAGCGGCGCGGGACCGCCTTCGTCCGGTTACCAGCCGCCGAACGTCGAACTGCAGCGCCTGCTCACCCTCGTCAACGAGGCCCGCTCGCAACCGCGCACGTGCGGCGCCACGGCGTACGCCGCGGCGCATCCGCTGGTGGCGGAGCCGCGCCTGATGGCCGCAGCGGACGAGCACAGCGCCGACATGCACCAGCACGGCTTCATAGGCCACACGGGAACGGACGGCAGTTCGGTGTCGCAGCGTGTCGAGCGCGAGGGCTACACCTGGTCGCGCGTGGGCGAGAACGTCGCGTGGGGGTACGGGTCGCCGGAGGCCGTGATGGGCGGCTGGTTGAGCAACCCGGGCCACTGTGCCAACATCATGCGTCCGGGATACACCGAGATCGGGCTCGGGTTGGCCGGGACGCACTGGACACAGGTGTTCGCGCACCCACGGTGAGGCTCGTCGCACGCCGGCATCGGTCGTCGGGGTCGCGCTGATGGGCGGGGTGGTGCTCACGCCCGTGCCGTGACGCGCCGGAGCGGACCGCGCGACGACGAGGGGTCTTACGCGCGGTGCGCTCCGGCGAGCTGACGCAGCATCGACGTCGCCACCGTGCGGTTCCACGACGTGCTCGCGCTGTGTGTGCCAACGGCTGTCGCGAGGCGCGTAGCACGTGCCTCGCGACCGACTCGGTGAGCTGCGGCGACGCGCACGAGCAGGCACTCGAGGGCTGCGGGAAGGTAACCCCTCGTGCGGGCGCTGTGGAGCACGGCGTCGAGCTCGCGTCCGCATGCGTCCACATCGCCTTGTTGTAGGTGGACCGCCGCTCGCAGTGCCGCCGCTACGATGACGGCCTCGCGCAACTCGAAACTCCCCGACGTGGGTTGACCATCGATCGCGGTGGTGAGCATGTCGTGCCAGTGTCGGGCGTCGGCGGGTCGCCCGGTCAGGAGCGACGCTCGGACCGCTGCCGCGAGGAGATGGGCGAGGGCGTACCGCGGCAGCGCCGTCGCGCCACCTTCGTACGCGCGTTCGCATGCCGTCAAGGCTCGTTCGGGGTCGCCGCGCGTCAGGTCGACGTGCGCCCGCACGGTCGCTGCGGCGGCGATCAAGGCGTGGCGTGTATGTCGGTCGAAGGGCGTGGCGTCCGCTTCCACGGCCGTGACCATGGTCGACGCGTCGTCGATGAACCCTCCGCGCACCATGATGTGGGCGCACCGCAGTCGTATCCACATGCGCGTGTAGAAGTCGTCCGTTTCGGCCGTGACGTCGAGGCTCTCGAGCATCGCGTCCAGCGCGCCGGCGTGCTCACCCTGGCCGTAGGAGAGCGCTTCGGCGTAGGTGTCGAGGGCGTGCGACAAGGCGTGCAGTGCGCCGTCACGCCGCGCGCCCGCGATGCACGCCTCCAGCATGCCGATCGAGTCCAGCATGGTCGGTGCGTGGTACGCGAGGTTGTTCTGCATCATCGTGGTGCCTTCAGCGTCGCCCCTCGAACGGTAGATCTCCAGGGCGCGTTGGAAGCATGCGACCGCGCGCTCGATGTGCGCGCCTGAATGCCGGTGGTAGCGGGTCCCGAGCATCTGCAGGGTGAAGGCCAGATGGCTCCGGACCCCGAAACGTTCGAGGACCTCGGCGCTGCGCTCGAGCAACGCGATGCTCTCTTGCAGGCGGCCGACATGGTCGAGCAGGAGGCCGCTGATCGTCGCGAGGCGGGCGTGGAGCACGCTGTCTTCCGGGACGCGCTCCATGGCGTGGCGCATCATGCGCAACCCGCGCTCGTGGTCGCCTGTGGCGAAGCAGAACCAGCCGAGCGCGCTCATGGCATCGAGCAACCAGTCGTGCCGACACATGTCGGCAGCGTGCAGCCACGCGGCTTGGACGTTCTCGATCTCCTGGCGCAGGGGCCCGAGGCGTGCCCGGCCCATGCCAGCCCTCGGTGAGCCGTCGTGGCGCGCGGCGAACGCGATGAAGTGCGCCGCGTGCCTGTTGGCTGCGGTTCGCCGTGCCACCTCGTCGTCGCGGGTGTGGCTCGATACGAAGTGGTGCAACAGCGGATGGAACGTGAAGCGCCCGGTGTGGTCGCGGCGGAGGATCGACTTGTCGACGAGGGCGAGAAGATTCGGCACGTCGACGCCCAGGGCCGAGGATGCGGCCTCGAGCGTGAACCCGCCGCGGAACACCGTGAGCGCCGCGAGCGCCTTCCTCTCGCCTGCCGTGAGCAGGTCCCATGACCGCTCGAACATGGCTCGGAGACGGTTCCGGTCCGGAGAGATGTCGCTGTCGGCACGCTCCAGCAACTCGGGGAGGGAGGACAGCCGCTCCGCGATCTCGTCCGGTCGCAGGAGGCGCGTCACGCTCGCGGCGAGCTCGATGCCGAGCGGCAACCCGTCGAGCGCCTGGCACACGGCGATGATGGCGCCGAGGTGTTCGTCGCTGAGGTCGGCGTTGCCTCGCGCGCGCGTGGCCGCTTGGACGAACAGTGCGACAGCGTCACACGCCTCGACGTCTCGGACGATGTCCGCGTCGAGGGGCGCGCCTGCATGGGTTGGGGGCGGGCTCGGGCACTCGAGGCCGCGGACGTCGAAGACCCACTCGCCGCGAGTCCCGAGACGCTGTCGCGAGGTGGCCAGGAGCGTCAACCGGGGGCACGACTCCAGCAACGCCTCGAGCATGCCGGCGCCGGGAACGAGGTGCTCGAGGTTGTCCAGCACCAAGAGGACCTGGTCGTCGCCGATGGCGTCGATCAGGCGTGCGCGAGCGTCGGCCGCTCCGAAGAGCGAGCACCCGATCGACGCTGCGATCGCTGCAGGCAAGTCCTCCGGTAGATCGACCGTGTCGCCCGCGAGGTAGAAGACGTTGTCGTCGAACGCGCCGCCGAGCGCGTCGGCGAGGTGCAGCGCGAGGCGCGTCTTGCCGATGCCGCCGGGCCCGACCAGCGTGAGCAGCCTACAGAAGGGGTCTCGGAGGAGACCGGACGCTCGTTCGACGTCGGCGTGCCGGCCGATGAACGCCGTGGTGGGGCGAGGAACGGGGGTTCGGACCACGCGTTGCGGTGCGCCTGCGGTCGGCGGCCGTGTCGTCGGCGTGGTGGTGGCCGGCCCACACTCGCCGGCTCTGATCCGGTCCGCGAGCAGGCGCGTCGCATCCTCGGGGGCCAACGCCAGCTCTTCGTGCAGCAGGGCCTCGAAGGCCTCGTAGATCTGCAGCGCCGTCCTGCGGTCGCCGACGATGCACTTGACCCGCATCGCGCGCCGCGTGGCGTCTTCGTCGAGGGGGTCGGTACGGAGGAGCGATGCCAGGATCTCGGAAGCCTCGTCGAGGCCACCGTCCCGTACCAGGGCCTCGGTCGTCCTGAGCGCAGCGGCACGCCATGTGGTCTCGAGTTCGTCTCGGGCGATGGTGACCCAGCTCTCGAACCCGGGTGCCTGCGCCACATCGAGGCCGTCCATCAGCGGGCCGCCGTAGGCTGCCAGCGCCCGCGCCGGTTGCCCGTCTGCCAATGCCTGGTGGAACGCCTGGACGTCGGTCTTGACCGGCCAGCGCAGCAGATCGCCGTCCGTCTCCAGGCGCTCGACGTACGGTAAGCGGCGTGTTCGGGTCAGGAGCACGCGCAGGTTCGCCCGGGCCGCCTGTTCCGAGCTCTCTGACCAGAACAACGAGAGCAGGTCGTCGCGAGGGACCCAAGCCTGACGGTAGGCGAGGTAGCACAGGATTCCCGCCGCTTTGCCCGCGGTGAGTGGCGTCCACCCGTCGCGCGTCCGAACCGCCGGCGAACCGAGCAGCCGAGCGTAGGCAGCCATGGCCGATGGTAGCCGATGGCTGCCTCGTTCGCGGGCGGACGAGGCCTGCCGC
>SLSM01000122.1 GCA_007130445.1 Trueperaceae bacterium
GCGCCGCGTGCCGGTGCTGCTGCGCCGGCTCCCCGACGACCACGTGATCGCCTGTCACTGCACAGGCCACACGACGGCCGACGTGCGCGCGGCGATCGCCGCCGGCGCACGCTCGGTCGACGACGTGAAGCGCCAGTCCAAGGTCGGCATGGGGCTCTGCCAAGGGCGCGACTGCCAGCGCGTGGTCACGCGGGCCCTCGAAATCCTGGCCGACGTCGACGTCGCGACGCTGCACGCGATGCGGCCACGCCCCCCGGTGCGGCCGCTCACGGCGCGCGCCATGTACGCCGGCGAGGTCGACGCGTGACCCGGCCGTTCGACGTGGCGGTGCTCGGTGGAGGCGTGCTCGGCAACTTCATCGCGTACCACCTCGCGCGCGCCGGCCAGCGGACCTGCCTCCTCGAGCGCGGCTACACCGCGGGCGGCACCTCGGGCGCCACGCACGCCTGGATCTACGTCTCCACCAAGACGCCCGGCCACTACGGGCGCTTCTCCTACGAGAGCTCGCTCCTGTACGAGCGGCTCGAGGCCGAGCACGGCGTCGACTTCCAGTACGAGCGCTCCGGCGGCCTCTCGATCCTGTGGACCGACGAGGCGGTCGAGGCGGCGCACGCGATGGTCGCGGAGCAGGTCGCCGCCGGCGTCGCCTGCGAGGTCCTCACCCCCGAGCAGACCGCTGCGCGCGAACCGCTGCTGTCGCCGACGCACATCAAGGGCGCCGTGTACGGACCGCTCGACGGCTGCGTCAACCCGTTCGCGGTGATGTACCACATGAACGCGCTCGCCCGCAGCCACGGCGTCGACTTCCGCCCCTACTGCGAGGTCACGGCCGTGGAGCGCGACGACGACGCCTTCGTGGTGCGCACGCGCGGCGGCGTCGTGCGCGCCGCCAAGGTCGTGCTCGCCGGCGGCGTGTGGACGCGCGACCTGGCGCGCATGCTCGGGTTCGAGGCGCCGATCCGGCCCTCGCGCGGCCAGGTGCTCGTCTCCGAGCCGATGCCGCAGATGGTCGAGCACATCGTGGCGAACGGCAGCATCCGCCAACTCCGCGAGCGCGGCGTGATCCTCTTCGGCCGCGTGATGGAGAACGACCAGACCGCCAACCTCAACACCTACGACGGGCTCCAGGCCGCCCTCCGCGACGTGCTCCGCATGGCGCCCGGCATGGGCGCCGTGCGCGTGGTGCGCAGCTACGCCGGCATCCGTCCCAAACCCTTCGACGACCTGCCCGTCCTGGGCGAGGTGCCGGGTCAACCCGGCGTGTTCACCGCCGTCACCCACTCAGGCGTGACGCTGGGGCCGATCATCGGCCTCAGCCTGGCGGAACTCGTCACCGGCCGCCCGACCACGTACGACCTCACGCACTACGGCTGGGACCGGGTCGGGGCCACGGCGTGAGCTCGGCCGCGCTCCCGATCGCCATCATCGGCGCCGGCAAGGCCGGCCGCCAGCACGCCGCGGCGCTCCAAGGCACCGCGGGCTGCAGGGTCGCCGTGGTGGTCGACCCCGACGAGACCGCCGGCCGCCACCTCGCTGACGCGTACGGCGCGGCCTGGCGCTCCGCGCTCGACGACGCGAGCGACCTGGCCGCGGCCGTCGTCGCCGTACCGCACCACCTGCTCGAGGGCGCCGCGTTGCGCTGCGCCGAAGCGGGGTTGGCCACGCTGCTCGAGAAGCCGATGGCGCTCGACCTAGGCGGCGCCGACCGGGTGTCCGACGCGTTCGCGTCGCGCGGCCTGCCGCTGCAGGTGGGCTTCGTGCACCGATTCCGCGAGGAGTCGCGCGCCGCCTACGCGCTGATCCGCGAGGGCCGCATCGGGCGGCCGACGTTCGTGAGCGAGGTGAAGCCGTACGGCGTGCAGAACACGCCCGCGTGGGTCTGGCGCCGCGAGCTCGGCGGCGGCGCCCTTCTCTACAACGGCATCCACGGTCTCGATCGGATCCGCTGGCTCACGGGGCTCGAGGCGCTGCGGGCGGACGCGGCCGGTGGCGCGCTCACCCACGACGTCGACGTCGACGACACGATCGCGGGTCACCTGCGGCTCGGCGGCGGCGCGTTGGCACAGGTGCTGGTCCAGCTCTCGCCCTTCCCCATGGACGGCCACTGGACCACGACCGTCTACGGCACCGAGGGGGCGATCGAAGTGCGCACCGGGCAGGGCCTGCGTGGGTGGGGATACGACGGTGCGTTCGCGTTCGGGGTCGAGCGCTGTGATCGCTTCTCGGCGCAGGCCGCAGCGTTCGTCGCCGCCGCGCGCGGGTCGAGGCCGCCCGCCGTGACCGCACACGACGGTCGAGCGGCGCTGGCGATCGCGCTGGGGCTCCTCGAGTCGGCCGAGCACGCCGTGAGCGTCGCGATCGACGCCGGCCCGGCCGGTTCCGACGATCGGACGAGCAGCACGGGAGGGACGACATGACACGCGTGATCAGCGGCACCATCGTGACGGGCGACGGGACCACGGTGCTCGAACCGGGGCACGTGGTCATCGAGGACGGCAGCATCGCGGCGGTGGGTCTGGGGATCGGCCCGGCCGACGCTCGCGTCGACCTCGGCCGCGCGATCGTCTCGCCGGGCCTGGTGAACGCACACGCCCACGGCCTCACGCTCGGGCCCATCCATGCCACCGGTTCACCCGCGCTCACGGCGGAGCAGGTCCAAGCGTTCAAGGACCGCCACCTTCGCGGCGGCACCACCTCGGTGCTCAGCGTCGACGGCCTCCCCACCTGGGACGAGTACCTGGCCCTGGCAGCGGATCATCCGCTCACGGTGGTCAAGTGCACGGCCCACACGCCGGCCAACCTGCGGGCGGCCGAACTGGCCGACGGCACGGGGCTCGCGGCGCGGCATCGCGAGGCGACCGTCGCGGACCTGCTGGCGGCCGGAGCCCGCGTGATCGGCGAGATCGGCGCGGGCGGCACGCTGGGCGGCGGGATGCAGGACTACCAGTACCTGCCGGACGCGATCGAACGACGGTGCGGCGTACGCGTCGACAAGCACCACGCGCGCGCGATCAAGGAGGCCGTGCTCGGCCGCAGCATCGACCCGGCGAACCTCGACGCCGACGCCCTGGAGCGGGCGCTCGGTGCCGCAGGTCTCACGGGGACGCTGAGCGCCGACGCGGCGGTGGCGGTCGTGACCGAGTGCGTGATGCCCTCGATGGCCGAGGCGTTCGAGGGCATGCGCGAGGCCGCCACGGCGGCCGAGCGGCACGGCGTCCCGTTCATGGTGCACCACGCGGCCGCCTCGGCGGACGTTGTGCTCGAGGTCGCCAGCGAGCGGTTGATCGCCGCGCACTGCAACCACCCCAGCTTCACGGCCGACGAGGCCGTGCACTACGCCCGCGCGCTGCGCGCGCGGGGTGCGCTGCTCGAACTCTCCGGCCTCGACCTGTTCTCGAAGGGACCGGACGAGCCCGACGCTGCGCCGTTCCGGGCGCTGGTCCGCGCGGGCCTGGTCGACCTGATCGGGACGGATTACGCGGGCGGCGGCTACGACCCCGTCAGCGTGCCGCTGTTCGCGCTCGTGGCCGAGAATCTCATGTCGCTCCCTGCCGCCATCGCCACGGCGACCGGGAACGTCGCGCGGTCGCTGCCCACGGTGACGAACGCCGGCCTGCTCGAGGCCGGTCGGCCGGCCGACCTGGCCGTGTTCACCCCGGCGTTCGACCGCGTGCAGGCGGTGTACGTGCGCGGCGAGCGCGTCCATGGCGACTGAAGGCGAGGGCGACCTGCTCACACGCCTCCGGCGGGCGAGCGCACACCTGAGCCCAGGTCACCAGCGCATCGCTGCGTACGTGGCCAGCAGTCCCCACGACGCCGCCTTCGAGAGCGCCGCCCGCATCGCGGCGCGATGCGGGGTGAGCGAGTCGAGCGTCGTGCGCTTCGCGGCGGCGGTGGGCTACGACGGCTTCCCGGCGCTCTCGCAGGCGTTGCAGGCCATCGTGAAGGGGCACCTGTCGTTGCCCCAACGCATGATGCACCACCGCCCCCGCGAGCTCGCTGCCGACGCGCCGGCGGACGAGCTGCTGCGCGACGCGCTCGACCTCGCCGCCGCGAACGTCGCCGCTGCGGCGCGGACGCTCGACGTCGCCGCATTCGAGGCCACGCTCGCCGCGATCCTGGACGCACGGACGGTCTACGCGGTGGGGCTGCGCGGCAGCGCCCACCTCGCGGCGCTCGCCGCGGTGCTGCTCGGCAAGGCGGGTGCCGACGCGCGCGCATTGACCTGCGGCGACGTCACGCTCTTCGACGACCTGCGCTCCGTCGGCCCCGGCGACGCCGTCGTGGCGTTCAGCTTCGCTCGCTACACGCGGCGCGCCGTCGAGGCCCTGCGCCTGGCACGCGAGCGCGGGGCCACGACGATCGCCGTGACCGACGCACCCCTGACGCCCGCGGCGAGCGTGGCCGAGCACGTGCTGGTGGTCCCCGTCGCGTCGCACGCCTTCAACCACTCCTACGTCGCCGCCGTCGCCCTGATCGACGCCCTCGTGCTCGGCTGGACCACGCGCGCCGAGGCGCGTACGCTCGCATCGCTCGAGGCGTTCGAGCGCGTGCTCCCCACGGGCGACCTGATGGTCCCCTAACGGGCGCACGAGGAAGGAGTCACGACGATGCCCTATGCGCGCACGCGCACCGGACCGCTCGCGGCCGTCGACATGGTGCCGCTGTACCGCTCGCAGCTCGAGGCGTGCCGCTTGCGCCCAGACGAGACCTGCCTCATCCTGACGGACACCGCGTACGACCCGGCCGCGGCCAGCGCCTGCCTGCGCGCGGCGCTCGACCTCGGCGCCACGGCGGTCGTGACGACGCTCCCGACCGATCAGCCGTTCCCCGGCGCCTACCTGGCGGCCGCGTTCCGGAGCAGCGACCTGGTGGTGGTCCTCACCCCGCACCGGGCGCACTACGACCCCCATCTGCGCGCGGCGCTCGACGCCGGCGGCCGCGCCCTGATGGCCGTCCAACCGCCCCACGTCTTGCGGCGCCTCCCGGCCGACGCGGCCGTGATCGAGCGCACCAAGGCCGGTGCGGCGCGGTTGGCGCGTGCCGAGACCCTGACGATCACGTCACCGCACGGGACCGACCTGCGCATGCGCGTCGCCGGCCGGCCGGCGCTCGCCCACTACGGCGCCGCCGACGAACCGGGCCACTTCGACTTCTGGGGCGGCGCCATGGTCGAGATCGCGCCGCTCGAGGGTACGGTCGAGGGGACCCTCGTCCTGGCCCGCGGCGATCAGGTGTTCCACCTCGGCCGCTTCGTCGACGACAGCGTCCGACTCACGGTCACCGGGGGCCACGTCGCCGCCATCGAGGGCGGTCTCGATGCGACGCTGCTGCGGCGCTACCTCCACGACCATCGCGACCCGAACGCGTTCCGCGTCGGCCACGTGGCCTGGGGCACCGACCACCGGGCGCGCTGGACCGCGCAGCTCGTGCAGTTCCCCGACGCCGGCGCCGGCAACGCCGACGCCGAGGGGTACCTCGGCAGCGTTCAGGTCGAGCTCGGCTGCAACGACGACCAGTACTTCCGCGGCACCATCCGCAGCGCCGTCCACCTGGGGCTCTGCCTCCTGGACGCCAGCCTCGCGCTCGACGACGAGACCGTCATCGAGGCGGGGCGTTTCGTCGGGTCGTTGGCGGGGTGCCAGCCGCGGGGAGGCGAGGGGCCTAGTTGATCTCGTGCCCGCTCAGGGCGAGTCGTCGACGTGGCCGCGCTCGCCGTACTCCCGTCGCGCGGCCGCCGCCGTCACGTACCCATGCCGAAGGTCATGCTCGATACGCTCGACCTCACGCAACTCCGGCGGCCCGAACCCACCACCCCCCGCGATCTCCAACTCCACCGTGTCCCCC